>JAADGA010000051.1 GCA_013152615.1 Alphaproteobacteria bacterium | reverse complement strand
AATCTAATATAATAAAATTATTAATTTATTAACAGCGGCAACAAGGCTTGAAATTAATATGGCAGCAGGGCGGGATTGGCCTAGATCCGATCAAGGATAATCAGGCTGTAGTCGTGACTGTCTTTTTCGCCAGCAGTGAATCTTTCACATGAGCCTTCGAGCCAGTCATCGCTGTTGAGGGTCGGGAAGGTAGTGTCACCGTCAATCTCGTCGTGAATACGGGTGAGATACAGCCGATCGGCGTCCGGCAGGGTAAGCCGGTATATTTCGGCCCCGCCGATTACCATGACCTCGTTAACCTTTTTAACCAGTGCCATATTGCGGCCGACCTCGAGGGCCATGTCGAGGGTATGTGCGGGGATTACGCCTTCCGGGGCAAAGGTCACATCACGGGTCAGGACAATATTGGTCCGATTCGGCAATGGCCTGCCGATGGACTGGAAGGTTTTGCGCCCCATGATCACCGGTTTGCCGAGAGTTTTCTGTTTGAAATATTTAAGGTCCGAGGATATGTGCCACGGCAGGCGGTTGTCTTTGCCGATAACACCATTTTCCGCCATCGCCACGATCAGGCATAATTTGACTGTCACACCGCCACCTGTGCGGCAATATGCGGATGGCAGCGGTAATTTTCCAAGTTAAAATCAGCATAAGTAAAATCGAAGATATTTTTGATGTCGGGATTGATTTTTATTGTGGGCAGGGGGAACGGCTCCCGGCCAAGCTGCTGCTCCACCTGCGCCATATGATTACGATAGAGATGGGCGTCGCCGAAAG
The DNA here is from genome assembly GCA_013152615.1 of Alphaproteobacteria bacterium. GTDB lineage: Bacteria > Pseudomonadota > Alphaproteobacteria > Sphingomonadales > Emcibacteraceae > Paremcibacter. The sequence goes on along the minus strand of JAADGA010000051.1, from coordinate 14,865 downwards.
TATGAATGAAGTCTCCGGCCTCCAAGCCGCATACCTGCGCCAGCATCCGGGTGAGCAGGGCGTAAGAGGCAATATTAAACGGCACCCCCAGAAAGATATCGGCACTGCGCTGATAGAGCTGGCAGCTGAGTCGGCCGTTCGCGACATAAAACTGGAACAGGCAATGGCACGGTGGCAGGGCCATATGATCAACATCGGCGACATTCCATGCGCTGACAATCAGGCGGCGACTGTCGGGATTGGTCCGTATCATGTCGACAAGATTTGAAATCTGGTCAATAGTTTCGCCGCCCGCTGTCGGCCATGATCGCCATTGATGACCATATACCGGCCCAAGATTGCCCTTGTCATCGGCCCAGGCGTCCCAGATTCGCACCCCGTTTTCGGTCAGGTAACGGATATTGGTGTCGCCGGCAAGAAACCACAGCAGTTCATGGATGATCGATTTCAGATGGAGCTTTTTGGTGGTGATCAGCGGGAAGCCTCCGGCAAGGTCAAAGCGCATCTGATAGCCGAAGACGCTTAATGTTCCGGTGCCGGTGCGGTCGCCTTTTACCACGCCATGGTCCCGAACATGCCGCATTAAATCCAGATATTGTTTCATCGTATCCCCTTATGCTGACAGTTACAGGGTATCTTATAAATATTTTACCTCAGCTATTCAATTTTTAATGTTTTTGCATTATATACAAGATGTCGGGCAACCGACTACGGCAATAAATGGATATATGGAATAGACGGAGCGGACCCGGGGGCGGTACCCGGCGCCTCCACCATTTTTATGGGGGCGAAACAGGATCGACGTACGTAATAAAGATATAGCTTTTGCTCAGCATGATACCGCTGTGACGGGTCAAAATTTGTAAATGCAAACGATAACAATGAAGCATTTGCTGTAGCAGCCTAACAGCTTGTTACGCGGGGTCCGGAGGGCACCTAGCAACAGAAGCCCTCCACTTTCATTTCGCTGTCGGAAAAATTACCATCTTTTGGTGATGTTAACGCCGTAAATTCCGTTGCTGGCCAGCGGTGTTATCTGAAATCCTTTATAAGACGTGGTGAAATAATAGCTGCTCAGGATACCAATGGCGGCGGCCGCAACCACGTCTATGGTGTAATGCTCGTCAGACTGAACCCGGCTATAGCCGACAAAGGCCGCCCCGAGATAAGCCGGAATACCATATTTCCAGCCATAGCGCCGCTGAATGAAGGCCGCTCCGGCAAAGGCCGCCGAGGCATGGCCGGAGGGGAATGAATCACAACAGGCGCCATTGGGCCGGGTCTTGTTAATGGTCAGTTTCAGCCCCCGGGTAATAATCTGGGAGGTAATCATGGCCTCGAAAAACTGTATTGTGCCCTCATTGCCTTTTTCATAAAAATATGTGGTGCCAAGACCGACGGCGGGAATCAATACCGACAAAACGCCCCCGACTTTTTCGGTTGTGCTTTGCGCCAAAGCCGTCTGTTGCGTAAATATGCCCGTGTAAATAAATACAGCGGCCAGAAAAAAAATTCCTCCGCGCGTCTGTTTCCCAACCATTCCATGCTCCAAAATGAATTGACGTTAACAATTACAATTCCATGTTGCAAGGATATTAACAAACCCTGAGTCAAGAATTATTCTCTTGAAACAATGCGGGGTTATCTGCAATAATGTCCTGCAATCTGTATTTGTGAATCCACGGTCTGGTTATACTGCTTATATGTACGGCAAAGAAACATCACTCCTGTCCCTGATCCCGCCACGTCTCGGGCGCAGAATTGGCTGGTTTATGCTGTGCATTCTGGTGGCAAATTTTCTGTCGACCGCCGCACTTTCAGCGAAAAGTGCGGATTTACAGTATGCACGGGAAACTGGTTCCGGCGCACAGAGCTATATTATCTGTACCCCCCAGGGGCTAAAGCGGATCACCCTGGATGACGAGGGCAATCCCGTCGGCAACGACAAGGCGGGGTTAAAATATTGCGTATACTGCATACCCTTTCACAAGGTAAATATCACGACTTTCTCCGTGGATGTCGTGCCGCCTGACATAGAATTCACGCTCTTTAAATTCTATTTTACCAATAACCATCTCATCATCCCCCGTGACATCCTGGATAAATCCCGCACTCCGCGTGCGCCTCCTGTCGCCTGATTTTTCTTACATATTATGACCACACAACACGCCTGTTCGTTCAGGCGCGTATATTTTACTGCAAGAAATCTGTTGGGAAGAACAAGACCCATGAAAAATTTACTTAAAATGCGCCTGATTGCCGGCGTTACTTCAGTCATTGCTGCCACAGGGCAAAATGCCAGTGCCCAGACCGTTATCATTGGCTCACAACAACAAATAGACGAAATTGTCGTCATGGGGACGCGACTGCCAAAGCCGGCCCTGTCGACCTCTGTGCCCAAGGATATTGATGGCCAGCCATTTGCCGATACCGGTGACTATCTTCGAAACATTCCCGGCGTGACCAGTGGCCGCATGGGGGGGCATGCGCTGGAACCGGTCATTCGGGGCCAGAGCAGAAGCCAGCTTAATATCATTAACGATGGTGCCTTCCTTGAAGGGGCCGGTCCGAACCGTATGGATACTTCGGTGGCCTTCGCCGATATTGATACGGCTGATGTGGTGATTGTCCAGCGTGGCTACCAATCGGTGCAGAACGGCCCCGGCGGCAGTGGCGGAACCATTATTGTTAAACATTATGCTCCGATTTTTGAACAAGGGCAGAATTTCAAGGGCCGCTTTGACGGGGCTTATGAAAGCAATGCATCTGTCTGGAGTGGGGCGGGAAATATCTCTGCCCATGCGCATAATTTTTATCTCCGTCTCAACAGCCATTTCAAGGATGCCGGGAATTATGACGATGGCAGCGGCAATAAAGTCAGGACCGCCTTCAGGTCATATGGCGGCAGTGCTGAAGCCGGCTATAGCGATGATGCCACCCAGGCCAGTATCGGCATCAGTCAGGAGGAGCTTCGCAATAGTTTATTCCCCGGTGCCGGGATGGATTCCCCACAGGGCTCAGCCACCATTATTCGGGCAAAACTGCACCATGATTTTGACGGTGACGGCATTGTCAAATATGTGAAGATGGATATTTACCGTTCCCATGCCTATCATGTGATGGATAATTTCTCGTTGCGCAAGCGGATGATGATGTTTCGTCGGGCGGAGCTGGACGCCTATACCACCGGCGGGAAGGTTGTCGCTGATCTTCAGATCAGGGGAACAGATGTCAGTGTCGGTCTCGATATTAAAAATCTGAACCATAACGGCCTAAGACGGGGCAATAACATGGACCGAACAAATCTGGCGGCGATACAGTCTGTCCTGATTCCGGATGCCACCATTCGTGATATCGGCCTGTTTGCCGAGGCGGTGATGGCATTATCTGATGATTTGACACTCAAGGCGGGTCTGCGTTTTGACAATGTCAAATCACAGGCGGACAAGGCTGATATGAAAACTGCCCTTGCCATGACGGGGATGATGCCAATGTCGGCGAATATGCTCTATAAAAATTATTACGGGGTGACGGCAACGCCACGAACAGAAAATAACTTTGGTGGCTTGCTGAGGATTGAATATGACATTACCAGTCAAAGTGCCCTTTCCCTCGGCATCAGTCGCAGCACCAGAAGTGCCAATACGGTTGAACGTTATATCGCCAGCATAATGGGAAATATAACCATGCCTTCAGGGGTTGTGGTAAATCAGAGCTGGATCGGTAATCCGGCACTTTTGGCGGAAAAACACAGCCAGATCGATATGGGTATCGGCATTCGCAAGGCTGACTGGAATATCCTGTTGTCGGCCTATTATGATAATGTAAATAATTATATCTTCCGTGACCATGCCCGGGGTCAAAAAAATATTCTGCTGAATAATAACGCCCTGATATACCGCAATATTGACGCCAGCATATGGGGCTTTGACATTGAAACCAGTGTTGATCTTACCAAAGATTTAAAAGTCTCCGGCAATATTTCCTATACCCGTGGCCAAAATAAGACTCTTGATCTGCCGCTTGCCCAAATTCCGCCGCTCAGCTATGACCTGACCATAGCCTATGGAAAAGACATCTGGTCAGTGGGTAGTCGTCTGCATGGTGCATTAAAGCAGACACGGGTGGATGCCAACCTGCTGACAGGCAGTGGCCGTGATGCCGGCAAAACCGCAGGGTATACCGTTGTCGATATATTTGCTTCTGTTGAAATTATTAACAACACCCGGATACGATTCGGGGTTTCCAACCTGTTCAACCGGCTTTATGCCAATCATCTCAATCGGGAAAGTATGAATGATGCGACGGCAGTACGGGTCAATGAACCCGGCCGGTCCTTTTACTGCCGAATCCAGGCTGAGTTTTAATAACCGGGGCGCCGGCTGTTGCCTGGTATGACGGGCGGCGTCCTTACATTATCCTGTGAAAAATTAGACTAGCCCCCTCTGATATTCCGCGTTATACTTTGTTCGACGCAGATTCGATGTGTGTGACCTGCGATTTAATTAATTCAGATAATAAAGTAATGACAGAATCTATAATTCAATATGATGCTATGGTTCAGATGGCCCTGCTTTCCGTGGTAAAGGACGTTTTGCAAAATGCCGCAGAGTCCGGCCTGCCCGGGGACCATCATTTTTATCTTACCTTCAGTACCCGCTATCCGGATGTTATCATTCCCGATTATCTGCGCAAGCGTTACCCGGATGAAATGACAATTGTTGTCCAGAATCAGTTCTCCGATCTGGTCGTGGATGATAACCATTTTGAAATATCCCTGAGCTTTAACAGCAAGCTTGAGCATCTTGATATTCCGTTTCTGGCGCTGGAAGGATTTTTTGACCCGAGCGTTGACTTCGGCCTCCATTTCCATGCGTCTGATGTGAATAATGATAATTCGGAAGACCTCCCGGTCGTCGCCGAAGAGGAGGAGATCGTTGCCGATGGCGGGGATGCCGGGGATGCGGGCAATTCCGGTAATCCCGGTAATGTCGTGACACTGGACATGTTCCGGAAGAAATAATTTCCGGCCAAAGATCCGGCTCACAGATTTTCCGCGACAGTGTCGATTTCCCGACATAATCTCCGGTATGGCCCAATGAAAAATATTCCGGGGAGTTTGCCAGCTTGTTACAGATTAACCAATTCGGATAGATATTATGACCGACCTAAATTACACCGATATGTTTCCTGTTGCCGGGGATGATACGCCTTACCGCAAAATCACCGCTGATTATGTCACCACTCTACAGGTGGAGGGCCGGACGATCCTGAAGGTGGACCCGGCGGGGTTGCGGCTGCTGGCAAAAGAGGCGATGCGCGATATTGCCCATCTGTTACGGCCCGGCCATCTGCAACAGCTCGCCAATATTCTTGCGGATGACGAGGCCTCGGACAATGACCGCTTTGTCGCCCGGGAATTTCTGAAAAACGCCAATATTGCCGCCGGAATGATTCTACCCGGCTGTCAGGATACCGGCACGGCGGTTGTGGTGGCGAAAAAGGGCCAGTATGTGTGGACAGACGGCGATGACGGTGCCAGCCTTTCCCGGGGTATTGTCGATACCTATACCGGGACCAACCTGCGTTATTCGCAGCTGGCGCCAATCTCCATGTTCACAGAAGTCAATACCGGCAACAATGCCCCGGCCCAGATCGAATTATATGCGGTGGAGGGTGATGAATATCATTTCCTGTTCATGGCCAAGGGTGGCGGTTCGGCCAATAAAACTTTTCTGTATCAGGAACCACCAGCCATCCTGCGCGAGGATAAATTGCTCGAATTTCTTGATGTCGAATTAAAGCGGCTGGGGACGTCGGCCTGCCCGCCCTATCATCTTGCGGTGGTGATTGGCGGCCTGAGCGCCGAAATGAATATGAAAACGGTGAAGCTCGCCAGTGCGCGTTACCTTGATAGCCTGCCGACGGAGGGGAATAGCTATGGCCATGCCATCCGGGTGCCGGAGCTTGAGGAAAAAATTCACCAGATGACCCGGAATTTTGGTATCGGGGCGCAATTCGGCGGCAAATATTTCTGCCATGATGTCCGGGTGATCCGTCTGCCGCGACATGGGGCCTCGGTCCCGATCGGCTTTGGGGTGTCCTGTTCTGCCGACCGTCAGGCCAAGGCGAAAATTACCTCGGACGGTATTTTTATTGAGGAACTGGAACGGGACCCGGCAAAATATCTGCCGGAAATAACCGCAAAAGATCTTCGTGGAACCGTGGTTGACGTAAATCTGGACCAGCCAATGGCGCAGCTCTGTGCCGAACTTGGCAAATATCCGGTCAAGACCCGCCTGTCGCTTACCGGCACCATCATTGTCGCCCGTGATCTGGCCCATGCCGCCATTCTGAAAAAGCTGGAGGCGGGGGAGGCGATGCCCGATTATATGAAAGACTATGTTGTCTATTATGCCGGCCCCGCCAAAACCCCGGAGGGCTATGCGTCGGGCTCTTTCGGTCCGACCACGGCGGGTCGTATGGATAGTTATGTTGACGGTTTTCAGGACAGAGGTGGCAGTATGGTCATGCTCGCCAAGGGTAACCGCAGCCGTGGGGTCACCCGTAGCTGTCAGCAGCATGGCGGCTTTTATCTGGGGTCAATCGGCGGCCCGGCGGCGATTCTGGCGCAGAATAACATCACAAAGGTTGAGGTGCTTGATTTTGAGGATTTCGGCATGGAAGCGGTGTGGAAAATCGAGGTTAAAAATTTCCCGGCCTTTATCATCATTGATGACAAGGGTAATGACTTCTTTCAGAATCTGTAGCGGCGGCCATGCCCGATGATGACACAGCGGCAATGCCCGGTGATGGTGCGGCGATAATGCCCGATAATGACTCCAGCTTGCGGAAACATTCCATCGTTATTGCCGGACATCCGACCAGCTTTACTCTGGAAAATATCTTCTGGGATGAATTGAAGAAAATTGCCCGGACCTCGAATCTCAGCCTGAGTAGTCTGGTGGCACAGATCGACGGCCACAGAAGCGGAAATCTAAGCAGTGCGCTCCGCGTCTTCATTTTGAAGAATCATAGTTAACCGGTAGAAGAATCGTGGTTAACCGGTATCGGGTATTTTATTGTCTAAAAAGCTACAGGACCTGTTTGAACCGTTCTATTTCATCTTTAAGCTTCAGTTTTTCTTTTTTTAATTCGTTGAGAATGACACTGTCCGGGGAAGGCCTCAGCCCTTCTTTAAGAATTATTTGATCAAGTTTCTGGTGTTTTTCTGAAAGCGTTGCAAGATGAGCTTCTACAGGCATATGTGTTTCTCCGTATGTAAGGATTCGACGCTATATTAGACCATAAAAAGTGGATTTTGTCACGAAATTCTATGATTCATTTCTAATATTTGGCATAATGGTGAACTATTATTCACGGATATCCCCTAATATTCCGGGGGGCTGAAAGCAGGTGTCGGGCTATGGTTGTTAAAAAAAATAAAATAATTATTGGCCTGACCGGGGCCTCGGGGATTTGTTACGGCGTCCGCTTGCTGGAGCTGTTGCAGGAGACGGAGATATAGAAACGCATCTGGTGATCTCACGCTCGGCCAAGGTAACCCTCGGCTATGAAATGGATGTTAACCTGGCCGATGTCGCCGCCCTTGCGGATCAGGTTTATCCGGCGGATGATATTGGTGCTGCGATTGCCAGTGGCTCGGTGCGGACGATGGGTATGCTGATCGTGCCCTGCTCAATCAGAACCATGTCGGAAATTGCCACCGGTGTCACCTCAACCCTGCTCACCCGGGCGGCGGATGTGGTATTGAAGGAGCGGCGGAAGCTGGTTTTGATGGTTCGGGAAACCCCTTTTCATACCGGTCATTTGCGGACGATGACCGCATTGTCGGAGATGGGGGCGATTATAGCACCTCCGGTTCCGGCCATGTATGCCCGGCCAAAAACCATTGGTGACATGGTTGATCATACGCTGGGACGTCTGCTCGACCTGTTCGATATTGATAGTGGCCGGGTCCGGCGCTGGAAGTCTGAATAATATCAGGCGGGTATCCCTGATTATCAGCGCCCATTATATGTGATAATTTCAGCCGGAATATGTTATGATAGCGTTAAGGAAGTGCCAAGCATGGATATGACCCAAGTACAGATATGACAATAGATGAAAATGAACTTGCCGATAAAATTCAGGAACTGGTCGTTCAGCACCGGGACCTTGATATGGCGATCGAAGCCCTGATTGACAGCGGAAAATCGGATGTTATCCAGATTCAGCGGCTTAAGAAGCAGAAACTCTATCTTCGCGACCGGATCAGCCGGATGGAGAATGACCTGTTGCCGGATATAATTGCCTGAACTGCGGACCGCCCCCGTGTCTTGCTCGCGTTATTGCTTCTTCAATTCCCTCTTGTGGGCATACATATTCTGATCGGCCTGATTGAGCGCCTGATCGGCGCTCTCATGACCGAGGAGCGGGTGAATGCCGTAAGCCATTTTCAGATTTAGCATCTTGCCCTGCCAGTTGAGCGGGCTTTCATTAATGGCATTAATAAGCGAAAGGGCCTTTTCATGGGCGGTTTTTTCATCTGCCTTGGGCAGGATAATGCCGAACTCATCACCGCCCAACCGGCCTATTATATCCGATTTACGCAGATTTTTAACGATAACATTTGCCAGATGGGACAGGGCGGCATCCCCGGCGGGATGACCATAGGCATCATTGATTTTCTTCAGATCATTCAGGTCGAGATAGATCAGCGAACTACTGATGCCATAGCGTTGGGAATAGGAAATCATCCGGGTCATTTCCCGGACGAATGCCCGCCGGTTTGATATTGCCAGCATGCTGTCCTGATCGGCAAGTTTTTCCAGCTCGGAAATTTTACGGTGGGCCAGCTCCAGCCCCTTGCGCATACTGTCCACTTCTGACATTAACATCATGATCGCTGTACGGACCTTGTCGGTCATTTCCTCGGCAGGAATGCCCATAATACTGGCGGTATCCTGAATATTGCGCACGGCATCCACCGACGAGGCCGAGGACGCCCCCTTAATCCGGCCCGCAGTTTTCCGACGCAACGGCTCTGATTTTCTGGTTGGTCCGGTTGTTGGGACTCTCATTACGTAAACCTGATAAACTAATATTTATTACGGGGTATGATAGTATAAATTAATATATTATCCAGAATACTTGGCACCCGGTTGAAGGATCGTTATAATCCGCGACTTTCCTTTGATCTGCGTGTCGGGCCTTTGACCGGCATGCCGGGCCTTTGACCCACATGATTGATCCATGTTAAAGGAGCAGGTTGGGGATTTCAAGCTATATCAACAATAACGGGAATAGAGTAATGATTGAAAGCAAACCCCTTGTCGGGGTGATTATGGGCAGCCAGTCCGATTGGGCGACCATGAAAAATACCACGGTTATCCTGGAACAGCTTGAGATCGCCTATGAGGCAAAGATTATTTCGGCACACCGGACGCCAAAACGCCTGAGCGACTATGTCGAGGGCGCACAGGCCAGAGGGCTGAAGATCATTATTGCCGGGGCCGGGGGGGCCGCCCATCTGGCTGGCGTTACGGCGGCTTTGACCGCGTTGCCGGTCCTTGGGGTGCCAATGGAAAGTAAAGCATTGCACGGTATGGACAGCCTGTTGTCCATTGTCCAGATGCCGGGCGGGGTGCCGGTAGCAACCCTTGCTATTGGCAATCCCGGGGCGAAGAATGCCGGCCTGCTGGCGGCGGCAATCCTGGCGCTGGCGGATGATGAACTGGCCCTGAGGCTCGCTTCATGGCGCGAAGCTCAGGCCGCCGCCATCCCGTCAGAACCGGCGGATTAACAAAGGCTCGGGAGCCACGCGTTAATTAATATATTAAATATCATTCCGGTGATTAATCTGTGAGCCTTGGCGATTGCTGGTGGGCCTTATAGTGATGGCCACAAACGTGGGAGCTTTTGCCACAGGTCGGGGAGTTTGGCACGCATATTTCTGAATTTTGCCTTGGCCTTTTCAAATTGCATGACATTGGTGATGCGCCGGTCGAGGAAGTCCCATGTGTCCTGATAATTTTCCGACTCATCATTTAACCAATAGAGCAGGGTGCTGCTATAGACCCCGGACAGGGTCAGGCGTTTGGTGTAATAATTAAAATCCGTTGACGGGTCATCAATGGCTTTCCACATAAGATCCACGGTCCGGGCGAGTATTTTTATCCCAAGCGGGCTGTTTGGTGGCAGCGACAGAAAGGTGACCGTGCGGCCGACGACTTCACGAATATCCTGTCCGGTTTCGATGCGTCGGCGAATCAGCAGGGTAATTTTCTGACCTGTTTTCAGGGAACTCAGGTTGTCTTTACGGCAGCGGGCCAGCATTTCCCGGTCCCGGGTTGTTGCCAACAGGTCGATCATATCACGGACCCCGCCGGGAAAGGCCAGTTCGGCCAACCCGGGATCAAGGTCAAGGTCGCGGGCGGCAAGGGCCAATACCCGGTCTGACCAGCCATCGAACGGCACATGCACCAGCGCCGCCTGCAACAGCGGCGCCCGCAGATCGTCTGGAATATCGGTCTTTGGTGATGCCATCTAATCCTCTGGAATATTCATTTCGGGGTGATCATTTTAGCACTGATCAGGATTATTTCCATAAAATACTTCACAAGCCCACCGGCTTTTGCTAGAAGTCACTGCCCTGTGGATTCGCTTAGCGTTATTCACGGGCTTGTTTTAACCTTTAAACTGGAAAGGAGTGTGACAGACCAATGCAGGTTTCTGTCCGCGATAATAACGTAGACCAAGCTCTTCGTGCGCTGAAAAAGAAGTTACAGCGCGAGGGCGTCTATCGTGAAATGAAGATGCGACGTTTTTTTGAAAAACCTTCTGAAAAGAGGGCACGCGAAGCCGCTGCCGCCGTTAGACGGGCGCGCAAGCTGGATCGCAAACGCATGGAACGCGACGGCGTCGTTTAAGCAGGTTTTATTATTTTTTCTTGAAAGCCGTCCTCATGACTTTGAGGGGCGGCTTTTTTACGCTATAGTGGTTAAAACATAAAAATATAGGGCAAAAATGATTGAGATTGTTGAGGTTCGGCAGATAGGTTTTGCCAAATGGGCCGAGCTGTATAAAGCTTATGCCGGATTTTACAAGGTGTCGATGACACAGCAACAGCTGCAAACCGCGTGGGGCTGGCTTGATGGTCATGAGACTGAGCTGCGCGGGCTGGCCGCACTGGTTGACGGCGAGCCTCAGGGCATCATTCATTATCGGCGCTTCCTGCGGCCAATGGCGGGGGAGGTTGGCATCTTTCTGGATGATATTTTTGTCTGTCCCTCTGCCCGGCGCAAAGGGGTGGGCAAGGCGCTGCTCGACCGCCTTGAAAATGTTGCGAAGGCTCAGGGCTGCACGGTGATCAGATGGATTACGGCGGAAGATAACCGCGGCGCACATAAATTTTATGATCAGTTTGCCCATAAAACCAGCTGGGTCACCTATGACCATAAAATGAGCGGCAATGATGGTCACGAAAAGAAGTGAACCGGACAGGGTCTTGGGGGTGTTTTTTTCTTTTTAAGAGATGGGGGATACTCCCCCGCTCGTCGCCTCGCTCCCCCTCCTGCGCTAAAGCTCCGGGCGGGCGGTCGCCCTTGCCTCAGCCCTGCGGGCTTCGGAGGCTGAGTATAACCGGATGGGGTTTGGGGGTTGCCTTTCTCTTTTTAAGAGATGGGGGATACTCCCCCGCTCGTCGCCTCGCTCCCCCTCGCGCAATTATGCGCGGCGGCCGGTCGGCCTTGCCTCAGACCATTATGGTCTTCGGAGTCTCAGCCTGTCCGGAAAGGACGCTGTTCTTTTCCGACTTCTCGCTTCTGATTGAGGGTTTCCCCCGGCCTTCGGAGACAGAGTGTGTAACCGGACAGGGGATGGATATGTTCTCCCACCTTACCTAAATACAGCTCAGTAACCGAACCTTTTTTGGGTGAGGCAAGCGCGACCGGCCGCCCAAAAACCCTCTCCACCTACACTCAGACTCCGAGGGCCAGAGGCCTGAGGCAAGCGCGACTGCGCGCCCGGAGCTTTAGCGTAGGAGGGGGAGCGAGGCGACGAGCGGGGGAGTATCCCCCATCTCTTAAAAAAAGAAAGGCCACTCCAAAATCCTTTCCGCTTATACTCAGACTCCGAGGGCCTAAAAGGCCTGAGGCAAGCGCGACCGCGCGCCCGGAGCTTTAGCGTAGGCGGGGGAGCGAGGCGACGAGCGGGGGAGTATCCCCCATCTCTTAAAAAAAAGAAAGGCCACTCCAAAATCCTCTCCGGATAGACTCAGACTCCGAGGGCCGAAGGCCTGAGGCAAGCGCGACCGCGCGCCCGGAGCTTTAGCGTAGGCGGGGGAGCGAGGCGACGAGCGGGGGGAACCCCCACCTCTTAAAAAAAGAGTGCGGGGGACACCACCACTTCTTAAAACAAAAAACCATCCCTACAACGCGCCGTGGCAATGCTTGTATTTTTTGCCGGAGCCACAGGGGCAGGGCTCGTTGCGGCCGGTTTTGTGACTGGTAACCGGCTGCACTTTACCGTGACAATGTTTGTATTTTTTGCCTGATCCGCAAGGGCAGGGAGTATTGCGAGATAGAGTCTTCCATGATTCCGGGTCATTGGAATCAAACTCGATCAAGGCGTCATTCTCCCCGGTCGTGGCATCAATATGGCTTATATCAAAGGCAGCAAGATCAGGCTCTTCCAGATCCGGGATCTGCTCTTCCGCCTGTATCTCGATATGGGATAACAGCATTACCACATTATCGCGGGTTTCTTCCATCATGGTTTCAAACATGGAAAAGGCTTCGGTCTTATATTCGTTAAGCGGGTCAAGCTGGCCATAAGCCCGCAGTTGAATCACCTGACGCAAATGATCCAGTTGTGCCAGATGATCTTTCCAGTAACGATCGATGGCCTGAAGTAACAGACTACGTTCCACCTGGCGCATGATATCCGGGCCAATATCGGCGGCACGTTTTGCCATGAAACGATCGGTTTGATCCAGCAGGCGGTCTTCAAAACCGTCGGCATCAATACCTTCTTCTTTTATCCATTCTTTCAGACCGAAATCCTGACCAAAAACACGTTCGGTTTCGATGCTCATACCGGTAACATTCCAATCCTGCGGATAGGCTCGCGGGGGAATATGAGTCTTGATCATATCTTCAATCACCTGGGCACGCATATCGGCCAGCGTCTCTGTCAGATCATCACTGACCATGACCTCCCGGCGCTGGTCATAAATAACCTTGCGCTGGTCATTCATAACATTATCAAATTTCAGCAGGTTTTTCCGGATTTCATAATTGCGGAACTCAACCTTTTCCTGGGATTTTTCCACCGCCCGGTTAAGCCATGGGTGAACCAGGGATTCTCCCTCTTCAAAGCCGAATTTCTGCATCATGCTATCCATCCGTTCGCCGCCGAATATCCGCATCAGGTCATCTTCCATGCTGAGAAAGAATTTTGAATGGCCAGGATCGCCCTGACGTCCGGACCGGCCTCTGAGCTGATTATCAATCCGGCGGCTTTCATGGCGTTCCGTCCCCAGAACGAAAAGCCCGCCCGCCTCGAGAACCTGCTGCTTTTCTGCGGCGACTTCTGCGGTAATCTTGTCGATACACTGCTGTCGGGATGCTTCATCAACGTCATCTACTTCAGATTCAATGCGCATGTCCAGATTACCGCCAAGCTGAATATCCGTGCCGCGTCCGGCCATGTTGGTGGCAATGGTGACAGTGCCAAGGCGGCCGGCCTGACCGATGATATAGGCCTCCTGCTCATGGAATTTGGCATTCAGTATATTATGGATAATCTTGCGGGATTTAAGCATATCAGACAGATATTCTGATCGTTCGATGCTGACGGTACCAACCAGTATTGGTTGCCCGGCTTGCTGACAGGCCACGATCTGTTCAGCGATTGCACCATATTTTTCCTGTGCGGTACGATAGATTTCATCATCGTCATCAATTCGGCACACCGGAAGGTTGGTTGGAATTTCGACAACCCCCAGACCATAAATTTCCTCAAATTCAGCGGCTTCGGTGACGGCGGTGCCGGTCATGCCGGAAAGTTTAGGGTAAAGTCTGAAATAATTCTGGAATGTAACCGAAGCCAGAGTTTGATTTTCTGTCTGGATTTCGACATTTTCCTTGGCTTCCAGCGCCTGATGCAACCCATCGGAATAGCGACGGCCATCCATCATCCGTCCGGTAAATTCATCAACGATAATGACTTCGTTGTCTTTGACAATATAGTCTTTTTCCCGGGTGAACAGGGTATGGGCGCGCAGGGCCTGATTAACATGATGGACTACGGTCACATTACCGAAGTCATACATGTTTTCCCCTTTAATAAGGTCGTGTTTTATCAGAATCTGTTCCAGATTTTCCATACCGACTTCGGTCAGGGTGACAGATCGTGCCTTTTCATCGACTTCGTAATCCTTCGGGCCCAGTTCGGGGATAATTTTATTAATGGAGACATAAAGATCAGATTTATCTTCGGTTGGGCCGGAAATAACCAGCGGGGTCCGGGCCTCATCAATGAGAATACTGTCGACTTCATCGATGATGGCAAAGAAAGGGGGCCGCTGGACCATGGCATCCGGGTGGAATTTCATATTGTCACGCAGGTAATCAAAGCCGAGCTCATTATTGGTTGCATAGGTAACATCGGCGGCATAGGCCGTTTTCCGGTCTTCCTCCTCCATATTGGGGACAATACATCCGGTGGTGAGGCCGAGAAAATTAAACACCTGTCCCATCCACTGTGAATCACGATGGGCCAGATAGTCATTAACGGTGACGATATGAACCCCCTTGCCGGGCAGGGCATTGAGGTAACCGGCAAGCGTTGAGACCAGAGTCT
>JAADGA010000050.1 GCA_013152615.1 Alphaproteobacteria bacterium | reverse complement strand
GGGCCGCAAGCTCAATATGACCCATGCGATCGCGCCGCACCTTGCTCAGGGTTACTTCAACGCCGCATTTCTCGCAGGTAATGCCGCGGTATTTCATCCGCTTGTATTTACCGCACAGACATTCATAATCCTTCATCGGGCCAAAAATACGCGCACAGAACAGGCCGTCTTTTTCCGGCTTGAAGGTGCGGTAATTGATGGTTTCGGGTTTTTTGATTTCGCCAAACGACCATGAGCGGATAATTTCCGCGCTGGCGATGGTGATTTTAATGGTATCAAACGTCTCCGGCTTTGAAACCGGGTTGAAGAAATTCATTACTTCCTGACGCATAGCCTTTATCTCCTGTTCGGTTCCGGTCTAGTCCTTGGTATTCAAAAGTTCGACATTCAGACACAGAGATTTCATCTCCTTGACCAGAACATTGAAAGATTCCGGGATACCGGCATCAAAACTGTCATCGCCGCGGACGATGGCTTCATAAACCTTGGTGCGACCATTGACGTCATCCGACTTGACGGTCAGCATTTCCTGCAAGGTGTAAGCGGCACCGTAAGCCTGCAACGCCCAAACCTCCATTTCACCAAATCTCTGGCCGCCAAACTGGGCCTTGCCGCCGAGCGGTTGCTGAGTCACCAGTGAATAGGGGCCGATCGAACGGGCGTGAATCTTGTCATCAACCAGATGATGAAGTTTGAGCATATAGATGTAACCCACCGTCACCTTGCGATCAAATTTCTCGCCGGTGCGGCCATCGTAAAGATCAACCTGACCCGAGGTATCCACCCCGGCCAGTTCCAGCATGTCACAGATATCCGCCTCATGGGCGCCGTCAAATACCGGGGTTGCCATCGGAATACCGTTGCGCAGATAGCCCGACATTTCGACGGTATCTTCATCATTAAGCGGCGCGATTTCGGCCTCATACTGCTCTGTGGAATAGACTTTTTTGAATTTATCCCTGAGCGCATCGGCCTTTTGCTGCTGATCAAAAGCGTAATTATCCAGCAATTCAGATACCTGAACCCCGAGTGAGCGCGAGGCCCAGCCCAGATGAGTTTCCAGAATCTGGCCGACATTCATCCGCGACGGCACCCCGAGCGGATTAAGCACAATATCAACCGGCGTGCCATCCTCAAGGAACGGCATGTCCTCCTGCGGCAATATCCGGGAAATCACCCCCTTGTTGCCATGACGGCCAGCCATTTTATCGCCCGGTTGCAGCTTGCGCTTGACCGCGACAAATACCTTGACCATTTTCAGCACACCCGGCAGCAGTTCATCACCGCGCTGTAATTTCTCGATCTTTTCCTCAAAACGGGCGCGCAGACGGTCGCGGTCATCCTGAAATTTCTGATGCAGGGCATCAATTTTTTCCATGACCACCTCGTCATCAACCGCAATCTGCCACCACAGGCCAAAAGCCAGCCCGTCCAGCAGCTCATCAGTGATGTGATCGCCCTTGGTGATTTCACCGGGGCCTCGGGCAACAATATTACCCAGCAGCACCGGCCGGAGCCGAACATAGATGCTGCGATCAAGAATCGCCTGTTCATCTTCGCGGTCCTTGCTCAGCCGTTCAATCTCCTCGCGCTCAATAGCGACGGAGCGTTCGTCCTTGTCAATGCCGTGACGATTGAAAACCCGGACTTCAACCACGGTACCGGCGACCCCCGGCGACAACCGCATCGAGGTATCACGGACATCCGCCGCCTTCTCGCCAAAAATTGCCCGGAGAAGTTTTTCTTCCGGGGTCATCGGGCTTTCACC
This sequence comes from Alphaproteobacteria bacterium, assembly GCA_013152615.1. Lineage (GTDB taxonomy): Bacteria > Pseudomonadota > Alphaproteobacteria > Sphingomonadales > Emcibacteraceae > Paremcibacter. Next base: position 6,588 of record JAADGA010000050.1, on the reverse strand, counting down.
CTTTGGCGTGATCTTGCCCACCAGAATATCGCCCGGATGGACCTCGGCACCGATATAGACAATACCGGCCTCATCAAGATTTTTCAGGCCTTCCTCGCCGACATTGGGAATATCGCGAGTGATGTCTTCGGGGCCAAGCTTGGTATCCCGGGCCATGACCTCAAGTTCCTCAATATGAATCGAGGTAAAGACATCATCCTTCACAATCCGTTCGGAAATCAGGATACTGTCTTCAAAATTATAACCGTTCCACGGCATGAAGGCGACCAGCACATTACGGCCGAGCGCCAGCTCACCCATATCGGTTGACGGACCATCGGCCAGCACATCACCGCGTCTGACAATATCACCAACCTTGACTAGCGGCCGCTGGTTGATACAGGTATTCTGGTTGGAGCGCTGGAATTTCCGCAAGGTATAGATGTCAACACCGGAGGTGCCTTCTTCAACATCCTCACTGACCCTGATCACGATACGACGGGCATCAACCTGATCAATTATCCCCGCCCGGTCGGCAACAATCGACGCCCCGGAATCCCGGGCAACAACCCGTTCCATACCGGTACCGACAAAGGGTGATTCCGCCCGCAGCAACGGTACTGCCTGCCGCTGCATGTTTGATCCCATCAAGGCGCGGTTGGCATCGTCATTTTCCAGAAACGGAATAAGCGCCGCCGCGACCGAGACCACCTGCTTTGGCGACACATCCATCAGGGTAATATTTTCCGGCTTGATCAGATGATGTTCCCCGGCCTCGCGACAGTCAATCAGGTCACCGGCAAAACTGCCATCGGCATTAAGTTCGGTATTGGCCTGGGCAATGGTGTATTTTTCTTCTTCCATTGCCGACAGATAGATGACCTCGTTTGAAACCTTGCTATCTTCGACCTTGCGGTAGGGTGCTTCGATAAAGCCGTATTTATTGACTTTGGCAAAAATAGCCAGCGAGTTGATCAGACCGATATTCGGCCCTTCCGGGGTTTCAATCGGACAGATGCGGCCATAATGGGTGGTGTGAACGTCACGGACTTCAAAACCGGCGCGTTCCCGGGTGAGACCACCGGGCCCAAGCGCTGACATCCGCCGCTTATGAGTAATCTCGGACAGCGGATTGGTCTGATCCATAAACTGGCTGAGCTGGGACGAGCCGAAAAATTCCCGGACCGCCGCCACTGCCGGTTTGGCATTGACCAGATCATGGGGCATCACGGTATCAATATCAATACTGCTCATCCGTTCCCGAATCGCCCGTTCCATCCGCAGCAGGCCGATACGATATTGATTTTCCATCAATTCACCGACCGAGCGCACCCGGCGATTGCCGAGATGGTCAATATCGTCAACCATGCCCTTGCCGTCCTTCAGGTCGACAAGATTCTTCAGCACCGCCAGGATATCTTCCTTGCGCAGCACCCTGAGGTCGTCCGAAACATCCAGATTAAGTCGCATATTCATCTTCACCCGGCCAACGGCACTCAGGTCATAACGGTCACTATTGAAAAACAGGCCGTCAAACAGGGTTTCCGCAGTTTCCTTGGTTGGTGGCTCACCCGGACGCATCACCCGATAAATATCGGACATCGCCATTTCCCAGTTTTCCACCTTGTCACCCTTCAGGGTATTGCGGATATGCGGGCCGACCTTGACATGGTCAATATCAAGGGTTTCAATTTCCCTGTAGCCCGCAGTTAGCAGTATTTCCAGATGTTCTGCGGAAATTTCATCCCCGGCCTCAATATAGATTTCACCGGTTTTGCCATTAACGACGTCAGTCGCGGCAAAGCGGCCATGCAATTCCTCGTCCGGGACCAGCAGTTCCTCCAGCCCGTCCTTGGCCAGTTTGTTGGCCAGACGCGGCGTGACTTTCTTGCCGGCTTCGACCAGAACTTCGCCATTGGCGGCATTGACCAGATCAAAGGTCGGCTTGACTCCGCGCCACGCCACATGGTCAAACGGCACACACCAGCCGGTCTTTTTGCGCTTATAGGTCACCCGGTCATAGAAGAAATCCAGAATTTCACCCGCTGACATACCAAGGGCATAGAGTAATGTTGTTACCGGCAGCTTGCGACGACGGTCAATGCGGACGAAGACAATATCCTTGGCATCAAATTCAAAATCGAGCCATGAACCACGGTAGGGAATGATGCGGGCGGCAAACAGAAATTTCCCCGAGATATGAGTCTTGCCCTTGTCATGATCGAAAAACACCCCCGGTGAGCGGTGCATCTGCGACACAATAACCCGTTCGGTGCCATTGACAACAAAAGTGCCCCGGTCAGTCATCAACGGCAGGTCGCCCATATAGACATCCTGTTCCTTGATATCAAGCACGGAGCGGGCATCGGTATCCTCGTCAACCTCAAACACGATCAGGCGCAGGGTCACCCGCAGCGGCGCCGCATAGGTCATATCGCGCTGCTGGCACTCTTCGGTGTCATATTTCGGCGCTTCCAGATCATAGGAGACAAATTCCAGCGATGCCGTACCGGCAAAATCAGAAATAGGAAAAACCGATTTGAAAACCCCTTGCAGACCGTCATTTACCCGCTCGCCTGCCGGAACATCTGTTTGCAAAAACTGGTCGTAAGAGCTTTTCTGAATCCTGATCAGATTTGGCATTTCTGCCACTTCTTTGATTCGACCAAAATTTTTACGAACTTTCTTACGACTGGAATAGGAAGTCGCCATGCTTTATCCTCGTCATTTTGCCTTGATCATACCCTGTTGCCCCAAATAAAAATATTTTCATATTCGCCCCGGAACAATCACACCTTCAGCGCCAAAATACGCCCGCTTTCACTACGCCAGAAACCGCTTCAGAAAGAAATCTGAAAACGGCCCGTTAAACTATTTATATCAATTCGCCCGAATGATACCAACCTGTCTTCACCCTAGTCTCTGCACCTATCAAAAGCATATTCATTCCCCCGAAACGGGAGAGATGGCCCGCACCCAAATCAGGTCCGCGCCATCTTACCCATAAAAGCTATTTAAGCTCTACTGTCGCTCCGGCAGCTTCAAGCTTGGCCTTGACGGCCTCGGCTTCTGCCTTTGGTGCGGCTTCCTTGACAACTTTTGGTGCGCCTTCAACCAGTTCCTTGGCTTCTTTCAGCCCAAGAGCCGTAATCGCCCGCACTTCTTTGATGACATTGATTTTCTTTTCGCCGTAAGACATCAGAACAACATCAAATTCATTCTTCTCTTCAACAGCTTCTGCCGCAGGAGCGGCCGCAACTGCAACCGGGGCCGCTGCAGACACACCCCATTTTTCTTCAAGTAATTTAGAAAGTTCTGCGGCTTCAATAACAGTCAGGCCGGAGAGTTCGTCAGCAATCTTTTCAAGATCAGCCATGTTAATATATCCTTTTAGTCCAAATTAATATCTTACCAGAAACCTTAAGCGGCATCGCCCTGCGATCCGTAGGCACCAAATACCCGGGCCAGTTGTCCGGCGGGAGCCTGCGTAATATTTGCAAGCTTGGTCGCCGGGGCCTGAAGCAGAGCAACCAGTTTGCCCCTGAGTTCATCAAGCGACGGCAATTCCGCCAACGCATTAATGCCACCAAGATCAAGCAGGGTTGCGCCCATAGACCCGCCAAGAACTTCGAGTTTATCGTTTTTCCTGGCAAATTTGACCAGAACCCTGGCGGCCGCGACGGGATCATCGGAATATCCGAGGACCGCCGGACCGGTAAGGTAATCGCCAACTGACTCTAGTTCGGTACCTTCGAGAGCAAGACGAGCAAGTCGGTTTTTGGCCACTTTAAGATTAGCCCCCGCAGCACGCATCTGGCAACGCAGGGATGTCATTTCACTGACATCCAAGCCTTCATTGCGGACAACCACAATAGAAGCCGCATTGGCAAAAACATTCTTCAGGAAGGCGACCATTTCCTTTTTCTGGACCCGATCCATTCTCGTCTCCGATACAATATGGCAAACAGGGAAACCCGTTTACCGGTTGAGTAAAGCACGACCACACCCTGTGATCCTGCCGCGAATGCCTGCCGTCTGATCGTAATCCATGATCAGACCGGAAACCACAAACCCCGAATAACCCACGCATAGCCCATGGACAATCCCACATTTGTAACCCCGTCTATTACAGGCCGACATTTCGTCACCTTAAATCCGGCCATCGTCACCGGATACCTGTAGTTTTGGACAGGCGGACGATCAGAAATATTCCCTGAACGCCCTGTTCCCGCCAGGCAAACCCAACGGAATTCTTGAATATCTGCGCCCTATCCGGCCACAGAAGAAATTGCAACCCGCAGGCCCGGCCCCATGGTCGAACTCACTGAAACAGTTTTTACATACACCCCTTTGGTCGCGGCGGGTTTTGCTTTCAGTACCGCCTTGATCAAGGTGCGGGCATTTTCGATCAGCGCCTTTTCCTCAAAGCTCACCTTGCCAACCCGCGCATGAATAATTCCGGCTTTTTCCACCCGATATTCAACCTGACCGCCCTTGACCGCCTCAACAGCGGCGGCGACATTGGGGGTAACAGTACCAAGCTTCGGATTCGGCATCAGGCCGCGTGGCCCCAGAATTCTGCCCAGACGACCAACAATCGCCATCATGTCCGGGGTGGCAATACAGCGGTCAAAATTCATCTCACCCTTCTGGATCGACGCCATCAGATCTTCGGCCCCGACCAGTTCCGCTCCGGCTTTCCTGGCTTCCTCAGCCTTGTCACCACGAGCAAAAACTGCGACCCGAACCAGTTTCCCGGTACCATTGGGCAGAGTAACCACCCCGCGCACCATTTGATCGGCATGACGCGGGTCAACCCCCAGATTCATACTGACCTCGACGGTCTCGTCAAATTTTGCCTGCGCCCGGGCCTTTACTTCCCTAAGCGCCACTTCCAGTGAATATTCAGTGCTGAGATCAAGGCCTTCACGAACCTGCTTATAGCGTTTGGACTGACGTGCCATTTTCCTAGCCCTCCACCTTAATGCCCATAGAGCGGGCGGTTCCTGTAATAATCTGAACCGCACCGGCCATATCGACAGCGTTGAGGTCAGCCATCTTGATGGTGGCGATTTCCTCGACCTTGGCCAGAGCAACGGTCGCAACCGTTTCCCTTCCCGCAGTCGCCGCCCCGCTTTTCAGCCCCGCCGCCTTTTTCAGCAGATAGGCCGCAGGTGGCGTTTTGATGACGAAAGTAAAACTTTTATCGGCATAAACCGTGATCTTGGTCGGAATTGGTGCCTTCTTTTCCATTTCCTGGGTTTTGGCGTTGAATGCCTTGCAGAATTCCATGATATTAACGCCGCGCTGGCCCAGCGCAGGACCGATCGGCGGCGAAGGATTTGCCGCGCCCGCAGGCACGTGCAGATTAATATAACCACTAATTTTTTTTGCCATTACAGACCCTTTAATTAAAAATACTTGCGGGACAATTCCCGCGGTTTCAGGGGTGTGGTGCGGTTATGGCTAACCTTCCACACTTGATGCCGGCACCCTGCCCGCATCAAAAAAGGCCGTCAAGAGACATAAGAATCACCTGACCACCGTAAGCGCGGCTTATAACAGCCGCAATATAGAAATACCAGCAAAATTTTATCTAAAATATTCAGTTCTTTTCAACCTGTGAATATTCAAGCTCCACCGGCGTTGCCCGGCCAAAGATCGATACCGATACCTTAAGCCGCTCGCGCTCCTCGTCAACGCCGTCAACAATACCGACAAAAGACTCAAACGGCCCATCGGTAACCTTGACCTCTTCACCAATCTCATAAATAATTGCGGCCTTGGGCCGCTCGATACCCTCCTGAACCTGTAGCAGGATTCTATCGACCTCTTTCTGGGTGATCGGAAACGGCTTGCCGGACGAGCCAAGAAAGCCTGAAACCTTCGGCGTGTTCTTTACCAGATGATAGGTGACATCATTCATCACCATTTTAGTCAGGACATAGCCGGGGAAAAACTTGCGTTCCGACGTGACTTTCTTGCCCTTCCTGACTTCGGTTATCTCTTCAATCGGCACGAAAATTTCTTCGACAAAACTGTCAAGCTCCTGAAGTACCGCCTGATCCTTGATGCTTTGAGCAACTTTTTTTTCAAAACCGGAATGGGCCTGAACAATGTACCAGCGCGCACGGGATGCCATAATCAATTATCCTAGTATGAGTTTAATGCCGTAAGACAGGACCTGATCCACGCCCAGAAAGAAAATTGCCATAAAGGCCGACATGATAAATACCATGATGGTCGTGACAAAAGTTTCCCGACGCGTCGGCCAGACCACTTTTGATACTTCCTGCCGGACCTGCCGGACAAATTCTGCGGGGCTTGTTTTAGCCATTTTCAACTATCCATTATATCTTCTGAACCTTACGTCCACCAGTCTTTAAAATTTTACTATGCAAAAATGGCAGGAGTGGAGAGACTCGAACTCACGACACCCGGTTTTGGAGACCGGTGCTCTACCAACTGAGCTACACTCCTTCACACTACATATTTTACGCCACGCTTTATATAAAGGGACATCCTGTCACATTCAATGTGAAAATGACTCCCGGAAAAATTAATCCCAGTTTCTCTTATCCGTTTCAGAAGCCGGATCGTTATTATTCG
>JAADGA010000049.1 GCA_013152615.1 Alphaproteobacteria bacterium | reverse complement strand
TTTGCGACTGCCTGCCAGTGCGTCAATCTTGCGGCCATGTTCGCCCTGACCGATGATGATCATGCCGTCCGCCCGTTTTGATTCGAGATAATGCGGGTCGTGATCATCGCCCCGGGTCTGGGGCGTGGACAGCAGCAGGTCATAGCCATATTCGGCCAGTTCGTCGGCAACATTACCCAGCAGATCAAGCAGAAACGGATCGGAAATGGCTTGACCGGATTTGGGATCAAGCAACATGACCACGGCAATGGTATGGGATTTTTTCAGTCTGAGATTGCGCGCGCTCTCGTTGATCTGATAATTATGATCGCGGGCAATCTGCTGGATTTTCTTGCGGGTATTCTCATTAATAAGCGGATTATTGCGCAGCGCCCGCGAAACCGTGGATTCCGAAACCTGTGCCAATCGGGCGATATCAGACATTGTTAATGTTTTGTGGTCATCCATGGAGATAAATACTGATTGTAAAATTAGGAATCATGTCCGTTCATGATCCATCTTCTCGGGAAGATGCTAATATAGAACCTGCCGGGATGGAAATCAAAGAAAATAGGTGTTGCCTCCCCACAGGGAAGACAACACCTTGACTTTCCATGATCAGGTTATGGGTTTAAAAATCATAACCAATGGTGAATTTCACCGAACGGCCCAGAATAGGACGGCCATTTGGTGCCGCTGGATTACGCGGGTCGCCTTCGGTAATGCCGTGGCTGTTATTCAGATTATCGCCGTGGATCTGAAAGAATAGCCGCGAAGCGGTGCGCAGGAGAATACCGGCATCAATTTTGGTATAGCCCGGCAGCACCACGGTGTTGGCATTGTCACCAAAGCGTTTACCGGCGAATTGAACCGCCCCGTAAACCGTGGCGGTCATGTCGCCGATCTTGATGTCATAGCTTGGTGCGAGGCGCAACTGGAAGTTCGGTTGGCGCAATACACGGTTGCCAATATTTGCAACTGTGGTTGAGGTGGTGATCTTCGCATCCTGAATGGTGGCGACAACGGACAGGTTAAAGCCGTTATAGCTGGCGTTACCATCAACTTCGACCCCGACAGAGCGGGTTTTAAAGGCGGCGGCGCCGACCTTGCTGCCGACAACATTGGAAAAGCTGTCATTGGTGTTATAAAACGCGGTTGCAAACAGATTGAAATAATCCGAAGAATATTTTACCCCGCCTTCAAGCTGCTTGATGCCGTTGACATTGCGGTTGCCGCCCCGGATGTCATCAAAATGCGGGAAGACGAACCCGTTTGAATAGCGGAGGAAAACGCCGAGGTCTTCGGAAAGGTCATAATTGGCGGCGGCGGTATAGGCGAAATCATTCATTTTAAGAGTTACCGCCATGTCGCGCACGCCGTCGGGATAGCCCGGGCCGCTATCAAGGGTATAATTTAATTTGAGCCATTCCTTGCGCGCGCCGACGTCAATACGCAGATTGTCTGTTGCCTGCCAGCTATCGGCGAGATAGACGGCGTCCGAGGTCGCATCACCGGCGGACTTAATGCCGTAATTCCAGCAGCCCGAGCCGGAACCGGCTTTTTGCAGGTCGCCACAGGAAATGCCGTTTTGCAGGAAATCACCATTGGCGATATTCTGAACCGGGGTAAAATTACCCAATGTCCAGAAATCCCGTGCCGACCATGACGCCCGGTAATAACCGATGGTGATATCATGATTATTTACCGTTTTGCTCAGGCTGACATCATTGGTGAAGGATTCGAGCGCATTCTGTACTACCCAATGACCGTAATTCTGGACATAATCCTTACTGGCCAGAGTGGTGCCGCCCAGGGTGCTGACACTGGCAAAGCCACCGCTTGTCATCAGGGCGGCGACGGTTACCGGGCTGCCATCAGGGACAAAGCCCAGAGTGTTGGCGTCGCCCTTGGTATAGGATATATTGTCCCGGACCTCAAAGCCGTTGCCCAGATCAAAATTCGCGTTGACCCCGGAAACTGTGCCTTTCCAGCCCCGGCCCTTGGCGAAGTCAAATTCTTTGGTGTCGCCGTGGGCATTAATTCGCAGGGTGCGAAAACGGGTCGCGTTGCCGAGCTGTGAAAATGTGCCAAGATTATTACCGGTGTTGAGCGCCATTGGCAGATACCATTGGCCGTGATCATTCGTTGCCCGGCTCCAGACATTAATTTCGCCGTTATCAAATTTCTTGGTGAGCTGGACAGTAAACTGCCGGCCTTTTTCAGAGGTAAACTGGGCATCCCGAATGCCGGGAGATGATTTGACATAACCGCCAATCATATAATAGAAATCATTACCGAGCGGGCCGGACAGCACGGCGTCAAAACGCTGCAGGCCATAATCGGACCCGGTATATTTAATCCGGCCCATGGTTTCATCCCCGCCTTTTTTAAGCCGGAAATTCAGTGTTACCCCAGGCTCCCCATTGGAGAAAACCGCATCAGGGCCGCCGCGCAGAGCCTCTGCCCCGGCGATGGTTTCATCCACCCGGAAGATTGAGCTCTGTTCAAAGAATGACAGGGTTTCAGTGCCATAAATCGGCGCCCCGTTGATTGACATGGTGACAAAGGGGGCATCGCCGCCGCCGGGCAGGCCGCGAACGTCAATATTGGCCCCGGCAACCCCGCCGGAACTTTCGGTCCAGATTCCCGGTACCAGTGTAAAGACTTCGGCGGTGGATTTCACCCCGGCAATATCAAGGTTATCCGCGGTTATGGTGGTGATGGCAAAGCTGGCTTCCTGTTTGATGATGCCGGAGCCGCCGGGGGTGCCGATGACGATGACTTCTTCAAGGGCTTTTGGCTTTTCTTTGGTCGCAGCCAAAGCAATCTGCGCGGATAATACCAGTGCTACCGCGGCGGTGGATGTCAGAATTTTGCTTGTTGAGATCATTTTTCGGCCCTCCTGTGCCGTAATTATTTATTTTTAAATCCCCATATGCATGAATATGGAAATCTGTTTAAACCATTTTTTTAACCGCATCGCCCGTGATTGCCGGATAATGCACAAGGCCGCAGATTTCCGGACGAATCACCTGAGGAAATGGTGTGATTAAAGCTATACCTCTTTGCAATCGATTGCAATATGAATTACAATCGATTGCATTATTTATTAAAACCGGACCCCGCCATTTATTAAAACCGGCCCCTGCCGTCCCGATATCTGCGATCATCGCCGCTGGCGTAGCCGGATTGGGGACGCGGTGAGAATGATCTTGTAAAACAAGGATTAATAGCTACATTTACCATCACACTTGATATCATAATATTCGGAAACAGCATCCGGAAAACGGGAACCCTGCGGTGGAATATATTTTAGTAATTGCCGGTCTTTTCCTCCTGATTATTGGCGGAGACAAGCTGGTCGAGGGGTCGGTTGCGCTGGCGGAGCGGCTTCATGTCAGCAAATTAATCATTGGTATAACGGTGGTTTCCTTCGGGACATCGGCCCCGGAGCTTGTGGTTGGTATTCAGTCGGCGCTGTCCGGGGTCCCCAACCTTGCCCTTGGCAATATTGTCGGCAGCAATATTGCCAATATTCTGCTGGTTCTTGGTATCCCGGCTATTTTTTATCCGTTTGCCTGTGATAACCGCGAGATCCGGCATAGCCTTTTTTACATGGTGGTGGCGACATTGTTATTTGTGCTGCTGGCTTATTTTGGCCCGCTTAACATCTGGCAGGGCAGTGTTATGATTATTCTGCTGGGGGTTTTCCTGTTCTCTTCTATCCGCCGCGCCCGAAAAGACCCGCTGGCCCTGAAACAGGATATTATGATTGCGGACCGGGCACAGGATGACGTGGCCGCGATTGAGGCCGCCCCGGGTATCTCCCTGACCCGGGCGGTTCTGATCACGGTCTTCGGCTTGGCCGGATTAATTTTCGGTGCGCATATTCTGGTGGACGGGGCGATAATAATTGCCCGTATGGCCCATATTCCCGAAGCGGTTATCGGTCTGACCATTATCGCCATCGGCACCTCGCTGCCGGAACTGACGACCTCAATCATGGCCGCCCGCAACAATCACGGCGATGTGGCCATGGGCAATATCATCGGCAGCAACCTGTTTAATATATTGGCGATCATGGGGGTAACCTCGATTCTGACCCCGGTATCGATTCCGGCGCAATTTTTTTGGCTGGATTTCCCGATTATGGTGGCGACCGCGCTGATACTCGTTCCGGTCGCTCTGGGGAAAATCAGTATTAACCGCCTGACAGGCTTTGCTTTTCTCCTGTTTTATATCCTCTATCTGCTGTTCCTCGCCCGGCAGCTGAATCTTGTGGGCTGATATAATATTCCCTGAATATCCTCAGTTCCCGGTACTGTGTCGGCGGGAGGGCCGCCGGTGCAGGGACCGGATTACAGTCGGATAAATTTCAGGCGCTCGGTCAGGGTAATGAATATTTCACCGGAGCCTTCGGTCTCATAAAAACTGCCGTCGAGGATAAAGGGGGTTTGCAGGATCAGACGCGCATGCCGGATTTCGGCAATGATATTGCCGGCATGGTCGATGCCGTCATAATTTCCGCGCAGCATCAGTTTGCCGGTTTCGATAATAGCCCTCGGGGTATTTTCAACACTGATAAAATGGGCCTTGTCGTAATGCTTCTGCTGTCCGATGGCCACCCCCTGAAAAATCCGGTCGAGCGTGGTGATCACCACCATAAAGAAATGACCGACAATGGCACCGCGCTGATTGCGGTTGATGCGGATGGCATTCTCCAGCCGGTTTTTGCCGAGGGTACCCCGATAGCCGTTTTTGATCAGGGTAAAAATATTCAGTCCCCGGCGCACGGGCGCGAATAATCCCCTCGGCGCTATTTTGCCGCCAAACAGATTTTTCTGTTTGAGTATTGCGCCAGCGCAGAAGAACAGTCCGTACAGGCAGCCAACACCCCTGACCCCCTCGAGTTTGATCACGGGATATTCCGTTACCCGGTCGGAGAAGTCCCCGTTTTGATGGTGGCGCAACAGCGTTTCCAGCGCCAGATGCGGCTCCGAACGGGTGGCGCCAAAATTTTCCGCGACAATGTTATTATCACCGACCGGCAAAATAGCCAGAGGAATGGAGGTTCCGGCCAGAATATCTTTTTCGATGATATAGTCAAAAGTTGCCGAGGTCAGCGCCCGGTCGCCGAGAATGGCAATAGCCTCAACCCCGGCCTGACGGAATCGGGTGAGGGCCTCGGCGATATCGTTATGTTTTTCGACCTCATAATGGAATATCCCCGAGCCACGGGAGATGACAGCCCGGATTTTGTTCATTTCGTCACTTCCGGCAAAAGAGGACGGGCTGCTTAAAATGGCAATAATTCCCAATGATACTTCCTTAGTTTTACGCTATGTTTACTCAATTCTTTTGCGTCTGATCATCTTTGGCCCTACAAAGACCACAAAACAGCGTCAATAAGCAAAAAATATTTTTTCTTTTGGTGATATTCTTCTATACCAAAAGCTATAGATATGAAACCGGATGAAATCCAGACCAAAAGCGGCCATATGCTGAAAAAGATTGATAAATATATATTGCGGGAGACCATTTTGCCGCTGGTGGTGACATTGGGCATCTCCGCCCTGCTTTTGTTGCTGGAAAAAATGCTGACCCTGTTTGATTTTGTCATCAATCAGGGCGGACCGATTGATATAGTCTGGCGCATGCTCGGCAACCTGATGCCGCAGTATCTTACGCTGGTGCTGCCGTTATCAATGTTTCTCGGGGTGCTGCTCGCGGTCAGGAAGATGGCGATGAACAGCGAACTCGATGCGATGATGGCAACCGGGATGAGCCTTAACCGCCTGATTGTGCCCAGCATCTATATTGCGGTCTTTCTGCTGGTGGTTAATATAATTGTCGTCGGATTTGTTCAGCCCTATAGCAGTTATGCCTATCAGGGGCTGGTCTTTGATATTCGCAGTGGCGCCCTCGGGGCCAGTATCAAGGCCGGAGAATTTACCTCGCTTGGGGATGGCCTCACCATCAGAATAGAACAGTCCGAGGATTCGGGCCGGAAGCTGATTGATATCTTTGCCCAGAAAGAATCTGCCGATGGTCATATTCAATCAATCAATGCCGAAAGAGGCAATTTCTTTGTCACTCCCGATAAGCGCTTTCTTATTCTCAGGCTTTATAACGGCACCATCATTGATCTGGATATGAACCAGAGCCGACCGAATATCATAAATTTCAAGATGGATGATTTGCCGATCAAGGTGCCGAATTTTGCCAGCTTTCGCAATCGCGGGATAAAAGCCCCGGAAATGACAGTCGTTGAGTTATGGCATGCCCGCAACAGCGGTGACCCGGCGATTATTGCCACGCTTAATTCGCGGGCGGCGCGGGCGCTGTCGATTCTGATTGTGCCGTTTCTGGCGCTGCCACTGGGACTGGTTGCCAAAAGATCGGGTCGGGCGCTCGGCATTACGGTCGGGGTTGTCATCCTGCTGGTTTATCATAAAATGCTGGAATTCGGGCTGGATTTTTCAGCGTCGGGCGACATCTCGCCGTGGCTGGTGATCTGGCTGCCGACATTGCTGTTTATTCTGCTGACCGCCAGAATTTACTATATTGGAGCCTATAAGGTTGGCGGCATTCCGCTCCGGAATATCGAGCTGCTCTTTGAGGTCGTGGTCGAGGCCATCGGCCGCCTGTTCAGGCGGCTTGGGACGGCGGCGTAATATGGAAAGATTTATCAGATACTCCAGTCATTTAAGCGGAATATTTAACCCGGGAACAATGGATATTTATATCGCAAAGCTGTTTGCCGCCCGCTATATAGTCATCCTGATCGGGTTGGTTGCCACCCTGCAAATGCTGGATCTGTTGTCGGAATCTGATGATATCCTTGCCGGTCAGGGGGCGACATATGCCGATCTCTGGCGTTATGTCACCCTGCGCACGCCGACCCTGCTGTCGCTCTTTTCCCCCTTTGTTGCGCTGCTGTCGGCGATTATGTGTCTGGCGGCGCTGAATGTTCACAGTGAAATTGTCATTATGAAGGCCTCTGGCTGGTCGGCGTTCCGGATTATCACACCGATGATCATGGTCTCGCTGCTGATTGCCAGCCTGCATTTCGTTTTTACCGAGACAGTAACGGTTTCGGCCCGGGCGCAGCTCCGGAACTGGCAGGCAAATAAATATGCCGCCAATCTGCCGCCGGCACCGGATACGGTTTATAATACCTGGGTCAATGACGGTAACAACCTGATCAAGGCGGAACGCGCCAGCAGAAATGGCCGCATCCTGTTGCTGGATAAGGTTACCCAGTATATCCGCGACAAAAATTTACATGTCACCTTTTTGATAAAAGCCGATTTTGCCGTCTATCGCGATGGCAAATGGACCATGTTCGAGGTCAAGAAATTTAACGTCAAAACCCTGAAGGTCACGCCGCTGGAAAATCTGGTGTGGCAGACCAATATTCCGCCGGAACGTTTTATGACACAGGCGCTTAAACCGGATCAGGTCACGCTCCAGCATTTGCGCACGGCGATTGCCCAGTTAAAGAGTGAGGGTCATGATACCTCGGCGTTTGAAACCATGCTCTATCAGAAATTTGTCGGGCCGCTCAGTACGCTGCTGATGCCGTTGCTCGCGGGGCTGGCGGCTTTCGGGCTGCACCGGGGGGGTAATCTGTTTGGACGTATTGCCTCGACTCTGGCGCTTGGCTTTGGTTTTTTCGTTATTAACAATCTTTTTATTGCGCTGGGTGAATATGGCGCCCTGCCGCCGATCATTGCGGCGTGGTTGCCATTTTCGCTCTTTTTCTTTGCCGGCACGAGCTTTATCCTGCTCACGGAAGAATAATAATCCAGGGAACATTAATATGACGTCATCGGTTACGATCAAAGAGGTAACAAGCAAGTCTGAGCTGAAACAGTTTGTCAAACTGCCGTGGAGCATATTCAAAGATGACCCCCTGTGGGTGCCGCCATTGATTATGGAGCGGATGGATATTCTCAATCAGCAGAAGAACCCCTATTTTGAGCATGCCCGGGCTAAAATGTGGCTGGCCCGCAAGGACGGGAAAAATGTTGGCCGGATAACCGCACAGCTTGATGAACTGGTTGAACAGTACCATCATGAGAAAATCGGCCATTTCGGGTTTTTTGATTGCATCAATGACCAGCAGGTGGCTGATGCCCTGCTTGATACGGCCTGCGATTGGTTAAAGGCTGAGGGCTGTGAAAAAATAATCGGGCCTTTCAGCCTGTCGATCAATGAGGAAACCGGTATGTTGATTGAGGGATTTGATACCCCGCCCAGCCTGATGATGAATCATGCGCTGCCGTATTTTAAGGATTTAATGACCGGGTATGGCATGGAAAAGGCCAAGGATTTATGGGCGTTTTACCGGAAAATCAATCAGGAGGGGATGCCGCCGGCCA
>JAADGA010000048.1 GCA_013152615.1 Alphaproteobacteria bacterium | reverse complement strand
CATGACCTCCACCGACCCGTTGACCGGGCTGCTTAATCGCCGGGGGATTATGCAGGAACTGGACCATGCGGTTGCCATGGCCGAACGCCATCAGGAGCCGTCGATTTTTGTCTATATTGACCTTGACCGCTTTAAGCGCATCAATGATGATTTTGGCCATTCAGTCGGTGATGAGAAATTGAAATTTGTCGCAATATCCCTGCTTTCTTTCATCCGTCAAACCGATTATGCCGCCCGTCTGGGGGGCGATGAATTTGCGCTGCTGTTACGGCATTCCGAATTTGACGGCGGCAAACAGCGGGCGCATTTCATCCAGCAACAGTTGAATTTTACCAAATTCAGCCATGACGGCCAGACGATCCCCATTCAGGCCAGTTTTGGTATTGCGGAGATATCCTCCGGGCTCACGGCACAGGATATTATAGAAAAAGCCGACCAGCAGATGTATTGCAATAAATCCCGAAGAATCCGCGGATAACGCTGATTGCGGCTTTTCTTCCCTGTGCCACCGGTGTATCCTGTGGCCGAAAGAACAGATCAAAACAGATCAAAACAGACCACAGGAAGAAATATTGGATTATGAGCGATAGCATCGAACAGAATTTGGAGAAACTCGGCATTGTCCTGCCGATTCCGGCAGCCCCGGTTGCCAATTACCTGCCCTATGTCTTAACCGGTAATCTGCTGTCCGTTTCCGGCCAGATTCCGGTCGACGCCGACGGCAAATTTCCTTACCTCGGCACGGTCGGGGCAGAGGTCAGTCCCGAGGATGCGGTCAAGGCGGCACGACTATGTGCCATCAATATCATCGCTCAGGCCAGAATAGCCTGCGGTGGCGACCTTGAGCGTGTGGTCCGTATCGTAAAACTCGGGGCTTTCGTCAATTGTGTCGACGGTTTTGCCGCTCAGCCCGCCGTCGTCAACGGGGCCTCCGACCTTATGGTCGCGGTCTTTGGCAAGATCGGCAAACATTCGCGCTCCGCCGTTGGCACCAATTCCCTGCCGCTCAATATCCCGGTTGAGATTGATGCCCTTATCGAGATTTCATGACCGCTAACTGGCTAACGGATACTCCCTTTGCCCATCGGGGATTGCATGGGGCGATCACCGGAGCGGTGGAGAATTCATTATCGGCCTTTCAGGCGGCAAACCGGCACCGGCACGGGATCGAGCTGGATGTCCTGTTAAGCCGGGACAGCAGGCCGGTGGTGTTTCATGATATGACCCTGAAGCGCCTGACCGGGCGGGACGGCATGGTTCAGGATTTCACCGCCGCCCAATTAGCGGCAATGCCCCTTGACGGCTCCGATGACGGCATTATGACGCTCCGGCATATTCTGGCCAATATCGATCCAGCCTATCCGGTCCTGATTGAAATCAAGGCCGACCAGCGGCGACCCGCCGAAATTGCTGCGGCGGTTGTTGCCGATATTTGTGATTATCCCGGCCCCAAAGCGATAATGTCTTTTGATCCGGAAATTATCCTGTGGTTCAGAAGCCATGCCCCCGGGGTCGTCTGCGGACTGGTGGCAACCAGTATCCGTGACAGCACCCTGCCGGAAAAATATTTTTCGCCCGCAGCACAGAAATTGCTGATTGATACTCTGGCCGTGGATTTTATCGCCTATGATATTGACAGCCTGCCCAATGACGCAACCGCATATTGCCGCCGCCAGAATATCCCGCTGCTGACCTGGACCATACGCACCGCAGAACAGCGCCACAAGGCGGCACAATTCTGCGATAATATCATCTATGAAACGCGCCCCTGATGTGCCGCTATGCTACCCGCATCCTCACCGGACTGAGCCAGATTTCGCCAGAGGACTGGAATAGCTGCGCCGATAACGCCCCCGGCCGCCACAACCCCTTTGTCAGCCATCAATTCCTGTCAGCACTTGAAGACAGCGGCTGCGCCACCGGTGACAGCGGCTGGCAACCACAGCATATTGTTGTCACGGCGCAGGATAACGTCGTCGGGGTCATGCCGCTTTACCTGAAAAGCCATTCTTACGGTGAATATGTCTTTGACCACGCATGGGCCAATGCGATGCAGAATGCCGGCGGCCAATATTATCCGAAGCTTCAGTCGGCGGTGCCCTTCACCCCGGTTACCGGGCCACGGCTGATGGTGCGTCCGGGACCGGACACGGCAGAGATTCAGCAGCGCCTGATCATGGCCGCAGTGGCACAGGCCCGGAAACTGGGGGTGTCGTCGCTGCATGTCACCTTTAGCGAACCGGCGGAACAGGATCTGCTCACAACCTGCGGTTTTCTGCCGCGGCTGGATCAGCAATTTCACTGGCTGAACCGGGGCTATAATTCTTTCGAGGATTTTCTGCGGGCGCTGTCGTCGCGCAAGCGCAAGAATATCCGCAAGGAACGCCGACAGGCGCTGGCCGGTGATATTGACATCGAAATACTTACCGGCGACGATATCAGAGAAGATCACTGGGACCACTATTTCAGCTTTTATCTCGACACCGGTCAGCGCAAATGGGGTCGACCCTATCTCAACCGGTTATTCTTTTCGTTGCTGGGAGAGCGATTGTCGGCACGAATTGTGCTGATCATGGCCAAACGCGGCCACAGATATATCGCCGGAGCGCTCAATCTGACCAGTGATGATAGCTTATATGGCCGGTATTGGGGCGCGATAGAACATCATAAATACCTGCATTTCGAGGTCTGCTACTATCAGGCGATAGACTATGCCATCCGCCACGGTCTGACCACGGTCGAGGCCGGAGCCCAGGGGGAGCATAAGCTGGCCCGGGGCTATCTGCCGACCACCACCCGCAGCAGCCACTGGATCAGTAATCCGTCTTTCCGTGAGGCCATCGCCGACTATCTGCTCCGGGAGCGGGCGGCGGTCCAGCAGGATCAACAAACCCTGCTGAGCTTTGCCCCGTTCAGGAAAGACGACTGAATATCGGAGCCCTTGCCGTGACGGCTTAGGGTCAGGACCCAGGTTCGGTCTAACTCTTTCCCGGCGTTGCCACAGGCGCTTTTTTTACATATTCGACAAATTTGCCCAGACCACAGGTTGGCCCGGAGAAGCCACTGGCAGGATCAATAACCGTGATCGTGTCAAGGTTGCTAAGCCGGTTGGTATATAACCGGTAGCCAAAGGCTTTCTGAAAACCAAGGGTGGAACAACGATAAGGCAATGTGTTCAGATAAGCTTTTTTGCCGTTCATCACAAAAAGGATGTTGCGATCATTAATAACCCGGCTGTCATAAATGCGGCTTACCGAGATACTAAGCTTGGTTTTGCCGGTTTTCTCATATTTCGCCAGCGCCTTGGTCAATTTGTTCCCTGTGGTATTATTATTAGCGGCCAGCGCCGAACCCGAAGCGAACGCCATCAGAAGCGTATAAATAAATATTTTTTTAAACATTTTTCTTCTCCTTAAGGGGCCACTATATCACTTTTAGCTGAATTCAGGATGAACAAAATCCTGCCACCGCACCGAAGCATCACCTTACTTGACATATTCTTTGGGCTTGCCGGCGCTTTCATCCGTAATTTTCCGCAGCGGCGACCGCACCGGCTCAATATCAAAAACCAGTTTAGCGTCTTTGACCCGCACCAGAACCTCGCCGCCATTGACCAGCTTGCCAAACAGGAGTTCATTGGCCAGCGGTTTTTTGACATATTCCTGTATCGTCCGGGCCAGCGGCCGGGCACCGTAAAGCCGGTCATAGCCCTGTTCGGACAGCCATGCCTTTGCCGCCGGGGTAAGTGATATCTGGACCTTGCGTTCCTCAAGCTGCATTTCAAGCTCGAGAATGAATTTCTCTACCACCCGTCCCATAACCGCGAGCGACAGATGCTTGAACGGAACCGTGGCATCAAGGCGGTTTCTGAATTCCGGGGTGAATAGTTTCTTGATCGCCGCCTCATCATCGCCCTCGCGCACATTGGCGCCAAAACCGATAGCCTCCCGGCTCATCTCCATCGCCCCGGCATTGGTGGTCATGACCAGAATGACGTTACGGAAATCTATCTTCTTGCCATTGCTGTCGGTTAATTTGCCGTGGTCCATGACCTGTAGCAGGATATTGAAAATATCCGGGTGGGCCTTTTCAATTTCATCGAGCAGGATAACACAGTGCGGCGTCTGATCAACCGCATCGGTAAGCAGCCCGCCCTGATCATAACCGACATAACCCGGCGGTGCGCCAATCAGTCGCGATACCGAATGGCGTTCCATATATTCCGACATATCAAAGCGGTGCAGTTCAAGGCCGAGCAGGCTCGCCATCTGTTTGGTGACTTCCGTTTTGCCAACCCCGGTCGGGCCGCAGAATAAATAGCTGCCAATCGGCTTGTCACCTTCGCGCAGCCCGGCACGCGCCAGCCGGATGGCATCGGTCAGCACCTCAATCGCCTTGTCCTGACCATAGATGACCCGTTTCAGGTCGGTATCAATACCGGCAAGAATGGCGGTATCATCCCGGGAAACGGATTTCGCCGGGATCCGGGCAATTTTGGACACCACGGACTCGACATCGGTGACTGAAATATTTTTTTTGCGCTTTTCCGGTGCCAGCAGCATCTGTGCCGCGCCGACCTCGTCAATGACATCAATTGATTTATCCGGCTGTTTGCGGTCATTGATATGGCGCGAGGACAGATCGACCGCTGCATCAATGACTTCATCGCTGTATTTTACCCCGTGATGCTGCTCGAAATATTTTTTGAGCCCTTTGAGAATTTCCCTGGTCTCGGGGATGGTCGGCTCAACAATATCAATCTTCTGGAACCGGCGGAGCAGCGCCCGGTCTTTTTCAAAATGGGAACGATATTCCTTGTAGGTGGTTGAGCCGATACAACGGATCGTCCCCGACGACAGCGCCGGCTTCAGCATGTTCGAGGCATCCATCGCCCCGCCGCTGGTGGCCCCGGCCCCAATGATCGTGTGAATTTCATCAATGAATAAAATCGCGCTGTCATGCTGTTCGACCTCGGCAATAACCGCTTTCAGCCGTTGCTCAAAATCCCCCCGATAGCGGGTTCCGGCCAGCAATGTTCCCATATCCAGACAGAAGATAGTGGCATTTTGCAGAACTTCCGGGACTTTCTTCTCGACAATCTGACGGGCCAGTCCCTCGGCAATGGCGGTTTTGCCAACCCCGGGGTCGCCGACATAAAGCGGATTGTTTTTCGACCGGCGACACAGAATCTGAATGGTGCGCTCAACTTCTTTCCGACGACCGACCAGCTGGTCAATTTTGCCGTCCCGGGCTTTCTGATTAAGATCAACACAGTATTTTTTCAGAGCGGTTTCTTCGTGCTGTTCGTCCTGATCAAAGTCTTCATCCATGTCGGGATGGCCGCTTTTCTCACCGGATTTCTCCAGCGATTTCGCCAGACCATGAGAGACATAACTGACCGCATCCAGTCTGGTCATATCATATTGCTGCAGGAAAAAAACCGCATGGCTTTCCCGTTCCGAGAAAATCGCAATCAGCACATTGGCCCCGGTAACCTCTTCGCGGCCGGAACTCTGCACATGTAATATTGATCGCTGGATCACCCGCTGAAACGCCGATGTCGGGCTGGCCTCGCCGCCCTGCTTGGTCTTGATATTGTCGAGTTCCAGATCGAGATAGGCCTTTATTTCGGCCCTGAGCCGCCGCAGGTTAACACCACAGGCCCGGAGCACCGCAACCGCATCCTTGTCGTCCAGAAGCCCGAACAGCAGATGTTCAAGGGTGGCGAATTCATGTTTGCGCAGGTTGGCCTCCCCGACTGCCCGATGCAGGGTATGCTCAAGATTTGGCGAAAAAGTTGGCATAATCTTTACTCCTTTTCCAAAGTACATTGCAGCGGATGTTCATTGCGTCTTGCCAGATCGACCACCTGCATAACCTTGGTCTCCGCGATTTCAAAGCTGTAAATACCGCATAACCCGACGCCGGTCTGATGGACATTTAACATTATCTGCACCGCTTCCTCTTCTGATTTCTGAAAACAGCTCAGCAGAATATGAACGACAAAATCCATCGGGGTATAATCGTCATTCAGCATCAGAACCTTATACATCGGCGGCTTTCTGGTTTTGGGCCGCACTCTGGTCAGGACCCCGCTTTGGCCCTCGTCCTGATGGTCTCTGTCATCTTCACTCATTGGTCTGCCATGATCATAGCTATCCTCTATCTTACATAGATAGTCTCTGTCCTCTATCTTACATAGATAGTTCGGGAGAAATTTAAAGGTATCAGGTTATAAACTGATAAATATACCACCCTGCGGCGTTATTATATCCTGCTTATCCTAATTATATCCTGCTTATCCTAAACTAACATTAAATTACGGTAATTTCCATATTGAGCAAGCGGGCATAAAAAAGCCCGGCATAAACCGGGCTTTGATAGCTGTAATGTCATAAAATATCCGGGCGGAAATTATCCGGCAACCGGGAAATTATATTTGGTCGCGACTTCGGCGTAACGGGCTTTCAGCGGTTCAATCACTTCATTGGTTCTGGTGGTTGCGACCTCGTTAACCCGGGTTGATTCGGCGACGAATTCATCATAGCGGTTTTTAAAAATACCCGCCTGAAGTTCAAGGAATTCAGCCGGTGTTTTTGCGGAAAACAATGATTTCGCATCGGCAATATTCTTCTCAACCGCTTTCTTGGAGCTTTCCATAAAATCGGCATTGGCGCTCTGGGCAATCTTTACCGCGATGGTGCCGGAAGCCACAACGGCCTCATAATTTGCCTTGCCGAACTCAACAACATTATCAAGATTGCCAGTGGCTTCCTTAACCGCCTTCTGAACATTTTCCTGAGCGGCTTTTACCGTTTTCTGAACATTTTCCTGAGCAGTTTTGAATGTTTTTTCGACGGTTTCTTTCGTCGTGCTATTGGTAGCTTTGGTCATCATATTATCCTTTCTGATGATATTCCGTATCATAAATTGTGCGGCGCAATATAAACTTCGTGCCTTACATATAATAGGGAAAATGAGAAAGTCAAATATTTTTTGTGCAGTGCAATAAAAAATTCATCTTTAACCGCTGGTGGTTAAAGCAGCAGATCGCGGGCCTGATTAAGTTTGCTTGCAAAATAATCCGATCCGCCCTGATCCGGGTGAAATTTAAGCATCATTTTATGATGGGCGTGCTTAATCGCATCCCGGTCCGGATTGCCGGACAGTCCCAGGATTTCCAGAGCTTCCGCCCGGGTCATTACCGACAGCCGGGCGGGACTATCCCGCCGGGTTTTATCAGCCG
This sequence comes from Alphaproteobacteria bacterium, assembly GCA_013152615.1. Lineage (GTDB taxonomy): Bacteria > Pseudomonadota > Alphaproteobacteria > Sphingomonadales > Emcibacteraceae > Paremcibacter. Next base: position 5,469 of record JAADGA010000048.1, on the reverse strand, counting down.
CCTTGTCACTGCCAAAAAAATTCCACAGGCTGCCCCGTGCCGCTAAATAGGACAGCACCCCCAATATAGCGCTTATCGGGATATCCCCCCGGATCAGAATAAGAAAGGCCAACAGCCCGAGGACTGCCGCCGCCCCGTAGCGCAACTGCTGGTTCGCCTTTTTGGAGTGCGATTGCTGCATGAAACGCGACACCCCGTAAAGCAGAAGGACAAATCCGATCAATATGACAACAAACGGCATCTATTCACATCCTATTCTGCGGCAATCCCGCTGGGTCCGGTCCAGCCGGGGAGATGCAATTCATCCATGAGATGGCGGATTTCCTGACGGGCAGCAACATGAGACAGGGTCATTTTTTCGCCGCTGTTGGTGCCAAAATCAACCAGTGTCAGGCCTCTCGGGAATAATTCGCGGTAAATAACCCGCTCGCCAAATCCCGGAATATAGCGAAAGCCGACTCTTTTCTGCAACCCGGTCAGGACCTCATGTACCCGGCGCTTGTTGCGGGCGTCAAGGGCGGATGTCCGGTTGCGCATCACCACCCAGTCAATCACTCCCCGGTCTTTCATCGCCCGGGTCTTGCGGGCTTCCCAAACCATTTCGCTGTAAAGGCTGAGCTGCGCCACCTGATAATTATCCGCATTCACCTGTGCCAGCAGATCAATATCGACAAAGCTGTCGTTAACCGGAGTGATCAGGGTATCTGCCACAGCATGGGCAAGCCCGGACAGATGGCTGTTGCTCCCCGGGCAGTCAATCAGAATAAAATCCGATCTGGTTTTCACCTCATCCAGCAAGGACCGGAAACTGGCCTCATCCTGATGCTGCATGGCTGCAATGCTGTCCCTTTGTGCGGGCTTTGGCACATGGACCTCGGGTATTTTCAGTTTGAGATTATGGTGGTCGGCATAGGTCTGACGATTTTCAATATAGCGGGCAAGCGACTTCTGACGGGTGTCAAGATCAATCACCGCCACCCGGTAATCCCGGTCAAGCAGGCTGACGGTAATATGCATGGCGGAAGTGGATTTTCCTGATCCGCCTTTTTCATTACCAACCACAATAATGTGGGTTTTAGCTGTTTTCCTTGGCATTATCGTCCGCACCCCTGTATAAAATCACCCAGCAACATCACGATAACCGGATCAGCGCTGAGAAAACCCAAGAATGTATAAACACCCTCATCCTACTCCAATCAGAAACACTATTCTAACTCTCATTGCAACAGTCTTTTTTTTCGGCGGCCCGGTCCTGTTGGCGAACTGGCAGATAAGACAGGCGGCTCAAATAATTCACCGATAACAATGGTCAGGAATATCCAGTTGCCTGACGGCACCCATGCCCTCAGAATTCTGACATCCTACGGCTTTGATATAAAACGGATCCGCCAGAACAAGATGGCCGTTCCCGCCATTTTTTTCACCAATCTGCCGCGTGAACTGACCCGGATGAAAAATACCGCGATAAAGAAAGAGCTGTTTTTCTCCACCATGCTGCCGCCAATTCTCAAGGTCAATGACATTATCCGCCACAATCGCAAAAAACTCGAGCGCATCATCCTCAGCATCGCCCGGGGCGAAAGAGTCTCCGAAGCGGACTATTACTGGCTTGTCCGCAAGCTGAAATATTATAAGATCAAGGTCCGTGATGTCCATGACTTTACCCGGCGGACCGGCGATATTCTCGAGCAGCTGCTGACCAGAATGAATGTTATCCCGCCGCCGCTGGCACTGGCGCAGGCGGCACAGGAAAGCGGCTGGGGGACATCGCGCTTTGCCCAGCAAGGCAACGCCCTCTATGGTCAATGGACCTGGGGGGATGGCTGCGGTATGGTGCCGAAAAGACGGGAAAAGGGTAAAACCCACCGGATGAAATGCTTCGGCAGCATCATAGAAGCGGTTAACAGCTATATGTTAAACCTCAATACCCAAAAAGCCTATAGCGCCTTTCGTCAGGCCAGACGCAATTTCCGCGATGATCAACAGATCGATGTTACGCCGTTGATTGAAACCCTGATAAATTATTCACAGGAAGGGCCGGAATATATTGAAAAAATAAAAAATATCATTCGCAGAAACAACCTGAATGACTTCCAGAAGGCCCGGTTGAAGGCCAGCTAATAACAGGAACGGAAATGATCGCAGCCCCGATGGAAATTCTTCGCCGTAAAAAAGACCTGCGCACCCGGGTCACCGCATGGCATATGGCCGGCCTGACCGTCGGCATGGTGCCGACAATGGGTGCGCTTCATCATGGCCATCTGTCACTGGTGCGCGAGATACAGAAATATGTCGACAAGGTTGTTGTCAGTATTTTCGTTAATCCAAAGCAGTTCGGCCCCAATGAGGATTTTGATAAATATCCCCGTCAGGAAGCCGAAGATATTAAAAAACTGACCGAGGGCAAGGTCGATCTGCTGTATGCGCCACAGCCCGAAGAGATATATCCCGACGGCTTTCTGACCAATGTTTCGGTCACCAGAATTACCGAGGGACTGTGCGCCGCCAAACGGCCCGGTCATTTCGACGGCGTAACGACCGTGGTCACCAAGCTGTTGCTGCAATGCCTGCCGGATGTTGCGCTTTTTGGCGAAAAGGATTTTCAGCAATATACCGTATTAAAGCAATTGACCAAGGATCTTGATATCCCGACAAGGGTTATCTGCGGCAAATTAATCCGCGATCCGGACGGGCTGGCAACATCGTCACGCAATGTCTATTTAAGCCCGGACGAACGCCGGATAGCACTCGAAATTCCCAAAACGCTCAAACAGGTGGTTCAGGAGGCGGCGGAAGGCATCCTGCCGCTTCAACAGGTCCTCGACAAGGCGAAAAGGCACCTGATGGACTGTGGCTTCCGCGAGGTGCAGTATCTGGAAATCCGCCAGTCCGACGATCTGGCCCCGGTCACCGGCAAAATCACCGCGCCGTCACGGGTTCTGGTCGCCGCCGTGGTTGGCGCCACCCGGCTGATCGACAATATGCCGATCCCGAACGTCCCGGCTCAACCTAAAACCACCTCATAAAAGCGGGCAATATATTAAGCTGTGAATTTTGATCAAGCCCCGGATTTTGGTCAAGCCCCGGATTCTGGTCATGCCACGGGTTTTGGTCATAAAAGAATCATTTGGCGGGGGATTTTACCGGCACGGCATCAGCACAGAACTGCTCGCACAGCCGGACCCAGCAGCTCGCCCCCACAGGAATTATCCGGTCATTAAAATCATAGTGGGGATTATGGACCATGCAGCCACCGTCACCGCCGATGCCGTTCCCGATCAACATATAGCATCCCGGCATCTTTTGCAGCATGAAGGCAAAATCCTCCGATCCCAGAATGGCGTCGATATCCCGGTTGACATTTTCTGTGCCCGCCACCCGGGTCATGGCCCGGACCGCCAGTGCCGTTTCAGCGCCGTGGTTAACCAGAGGCGGGTATTTCGAGGCGAATGATATCTGGATAGTCATGTCATGGCTTTGGCCGGTGCCGTCACAAATGCTTTTCATCCGCCGCCGCAGCAACTGTTGCTGTTCATCCTCGAAATAACGCAGGGACCCGGATATTTCCACCCGGTCCGGGATTATGTTATAGGCACTGCCGCCATGAAGCCGGGTGATGGAAAGCACCGCCTGTTTCATCGGATCAAGGGCCCGGCTGACAACAGACTGCAAGGCGCTTACGAGATAACCGGCGGCAACAATCGGATCTTTGGCCAGATGGGGAAGCGCACTATGACCGCCCGTCCCCTGCAGGCTGATATCAAAGGTCTCGAACGCGGCAAGGAACGGCCCGGTCCGGACCGCAAACTGTCCCACCGGCAGCCCGGGAAAATTATGCATCCCGAATATTGCCTGCATCGGGAAGCGGTCAAACAAACCGTCTTCAATCATCGCCGTGGCCCCACCGTCATTTTCTTCTGCTGGCTGAAAAATGAAATAGATGGTTCCCGTGATTGATTTTTGTGCCGCAATATACTCGGCAGCAGCCAGCAGCATCGTGGTATGACCATCATGGCCACAGCCGTGCATTTTGCCGGGCTGACTTGATTTATGGTCAAAGTCATTCATCTCTTGCAGATCAAGCGCATCCATATCGGCCCTGAGACCAATGGCCGGGCCGTCACCATTGCGGTAGCACGCCACCACCCCGGTACGGCCAACGCCGGTCGTCACCTCAAGACCATATGAAACCAGTTTTTCTGCCACCAGTCTGGCGGTACGAAATTCGTTAAATGCCGTTTCCGGATGAGCATGTAAATCCCGGCGGAATGCGGCATGAATTTCCTTATTCTGATCAAAAAAAGTCAGTGTTTCCATATATATTTTCCCTTATGTCAGGTCTTTCAGGAATTCCAGCAGAACGGCGTTATACTCCTCCGGTCTTTCCAGAAAGGGCGCATGCCCGGCGTCCTTGATAACAGCAACCCGGTGGCGCCACAAGCGGTTCCACTGCAGGCTGTCAAAATAATCCAGACTGATGAAACTGTCATTTTCTCCCTGCAAAACCGCAATCGGAACATTAACCGTCGCCACAACTTCCTTCTGTCCATGAGCGCTGCCGGGTACCATAAAATCCGCCATCATCGCGGTTCGGATCGCGCCCTGGGTATGTTTCACCTGCTGCAATAATTTTGCCGTAACCGACCGGCCATAGATGTGATCCGCATATTGCTGCGCCTCTTCATCGGTAAATTCCGCCTTTCCGGTCAGCGCCATATGGGGGCTTGGGATAAAGGCCGAACCAATATCATCGGCGCCGGGACCACAGGGCGGCGTGCCGGAGATAACCAATCCGGCGAGCTTTATGTCCTGCCCCAGCATTTCGATTGCAATATGCCCGCCAAGAGACCAGCCCACCATTAGCGGATTTTTCAGACCCAGAATATCAATGGCCTCACCAATGAGTGCGGCAAACCGGGAAATTGTACATTGGGCGGCCACATCGCCAACCCTGTCTGATTCACCGTGACCCGGCAAATCAATCGCCACCAGCCGGTAATCCTGTAATGCCGGGCTTTCAAATTGATGAATAAAAACCTCTTTACAGGTTGAGTTCCCATGGACAAACAGCACCGCCGGTGCCGGTTTTTCCGTATCCCAACAGGCAATTTTACCGGTTGACAGGGATATTATTTTTGTTGTGGGGTACATACTAAATATCACAAATTAAAAGTTGGTACTGAGGCTGACACCAAAACGGCGCGGGACGCCATAAGCAAAATAGGAGTCTCCGGAAAAGCCAAACTGGTTAAAGCCTTCAACCCGATAGGCCCGGTTGCCAATATTCCGCACCCAGACGGCGAACTGCCAATTACTGTCCAGAGGCTGGTATACCATACGGGCATCAAACAGCCAATATGATCTTCCCCGGAAAACCGGCGTGTTGTCGGAGGTAAAGAAACGATCCGCGACAAATGAGCCATCGGCCTGCAGAGACAGATTATCTCTCCCCAGCGGAATATCATACCG
>JAADGA010000047.1:8604-13526 GCA_013152615.1 Alphaproteobacteria bacterium | reverse complement strand
GCTATGCCATCTTTGAAAATATGCAGGGCAATCATGTCAAGGCGCTTAAACTGGCCCGGGCGGCGCTCAAACTTGACCCCGGGGATATTGGATCGGGAGAATTGATCCTCTCGGACCTGGTTAAACGGAAAAAATTCAAGCGCATCGGGAAAATTGTTGATGCCGCTGTCAGTCAAAAACATATTTCCGGGATCAGCAAGCTGCTTTTTGCCGACTATTACACCCTGCTCGGAAAACCGCAGAAAACCCTGAATATCATTGCCCAACTGCCCAAGGCCCTGAAAGCCAACCCAACGTATAAACTTGTTGCCGGCAAGGCATTCCTGAGAAATGGTCAGGGGCCGCAGGCAGTGGCCATGCTGAGAAGTTTTTCTGCTCAAAACCCCAATAATATTCCGGCACTGAAATATCTGCTACAGGGCTATTTGCTGACCAGAAATCAGGATGAATATCAGGCAACACTGGAAAAAACAGACCGGCTTGAACCAAATAATTTCGCAACCCGGATCGGATTGGTGAAATTATATGTTTTCAGGGGAAAATATGATCAGGCTATCAAGAAGCTTGACCAGTTGAAGGGGCATAATGACCAGCAGAAATTGCAGAAAGAAATTATTGTAGCCACCATCGCCACCAACCGCAAGAATTATACCAGGGCACTGGCTATTCTGGCTCCCTTAAGTAAAAAATACCCCAAAAATGGCGGCATTGCGATGCTTTATAGCCATAATCTGGCAAATGATAATCAGATAGATAAAGCCATCCGGGTGAGCAAAGCCTGGGCCGGCCAGCATCCGGACAATCCCGGGGTCAAACAGGTTCTGGGCGATATGTATCTGCGGATTGGAGACAAGGACAAGGCCCGTCTTCAATATGAGGCCATCCTCGCATTGAAACATAAAATACCGCCGAAAACCGAATTCCACACCCGTAATAATCTGGCAATGATCTATCTGGCCAAAAATCAGACGGGCAAAGCAATGGAGCAGGCACGCAAGGCACTCGACATGGCCCCCAACAACCCGGCGATTATCGATACCTTCGCCCGGGTTCTGATGAAACAGGGCGACACCAAAAAAGCCGTTGACCATTTCAATCAGGCGCTGGCCCTGCTGCCGGACAATGACCGTGCCGACCGCGCGAGCTTTACCCTTGGCAAGGCACAGGCTCTCATTCAGGGCGGACAAAAGAAACAGGCCCGGAAGATACTCCAGCTCCTGATCCGGGATAATCCTGAATTTTCAAAGACCAACAAGGTCAGGGAAATTCTGTCCGGGCTATAGTTCTGCCACCTGACGGCCGGACGCTGTTGCTTCACCGAACGCGGTTGCTTTAAAAGAACCGGCATTGAATTTCGGATTATAATGAATTTCGGATCACAATGTCGGCTCTGGGTGGATTGCGGTCATAGCGGATCAAGACGGATATGCTGGTCTGTTTAGGTTAGCCCGATCTGTTTAAGGTTAGCCCGGTCTGTTTAAGGTTAGCCCGGTCTGTTTGCGTTAGTGTCGCATCCGGTCAGGGGCGCATCGGCTGTTATGTTCGGTGTTTTTCTTGATCCGAACTCCGATAGTAGTTGCCTGAAAGATTGGTTTGAAGATATAACAGGTCCGGAGCAATATCAGTGCTCTAACTCTTTAAAAGACTTTGATTTAATTAAAACAAGGGATATTCATGTCAATCGAATTGCATCGGGGCGATCTGCCGGATCATGTTAAATTTATGGGCTCTGTGGCTATTGATACCGAGACCATGGGCCTTAACCCGCACCGGGACCGCCTGTGTCTGGTTCAGCTGTCCGGTGGTGACGGCAATGCCCACCTTGTCCAGATTGCCCAGGGTCAAAGCCGCGCCCCAAATCTGAAGGCTATACTGGAAGATCATAATCTGACCAAAATTTTCCATTACGCCCGTTTTGATGTCGCGGTTCTGAATAAATATCTGGCGGCAAGGGTCAGGCCGGTTTATTGTACCAAGATCGCCTCCCGCCTTGTCCGGACCTATAGCGACCGTCACGGTCTGAAGGATCTGTGCCGGGAACTGATCGGGGTTGATCTGTCCAAAAAGCAACAGAGTTCAGACTGGGGCGCGGATGAACTGTCTCAGGACCAACTGGACTATGCCGCCTCGGATGTGCTCTATCTGCATAAGCTGGTCAGTCGGCTGAATGTCATGCTCGAACGCTCAGGCCGGCTTGAACTGGCCACGTCCTGTTTTGAATTCCTGTCAACCCGGGCCGACCTTGACCTGCTGGGCTGGAGTGAACAGGATATTTTCTCTCATAGTATCAGCAATCATTAGGCACCACCCTTGAACAAAAGTCGTTAAAATACTACATTACAGATAGAGGACTTTATCCGCGGGACCAATATGAGGGGCAAATATGGCCCGGGCAGACTCGCAAATACCATATCCCCGGATGCCGCTCCGGTGCCGTAACATAAACAGGACTTTTCTGTGACCGTTAACAGAATATTTGAGCCATCGACAACATCTGCCGCCGGAATTTCCGGCACCCTGCTGCCCCCGGTTGACTATCGGCGCATGCAACGTGAAATCGACCGTATCAGCCTGCTGAAAAAAATCGTACCCGCCATAACAATATTGTTACTGATCATTCTGGTGCTGTGGCCGGTGCTCAACAACAAGGAGGGCAGTTTTACCCTTGCGATTAACCGCCTCGACAAACGGGCCGAAAATGCCAAACTGGTCGAACCGCGCTATATCGGTATTGATAAATATGGCCAGCCGGTCAGTATATCTGCCGATATCGCTTTTCGAAAAAATAATGATGACCAGAATTACTATCTGAAAAATCTGGTGGCAAACATGAAAATGTATAATGGCACCGCAGCCCGGCTACAGGCCTCCAGCGGTCGCTACAATGCCGCAACACAGGAAATTATTCTGGATAACCCGGTAAACATCACCACAGACAACAACTTTTCCCTGACCGCCAATCAGGCCAAATTCTGGGTTAACAAGAAAATTGCCACCGGCAAAAATGGCGTGAGCGGCACATCACCCTTCGGCAGCTTTAAAGCAGATAAATTCCGTCTGGATATAGATCAGCAGATTCTCCACCTCACCGGCCGGGTCAAGCTGCATTATATCCCGGACACCCGGATAAAATTACCCGAGATCAAACCCTGAGATCAGGCAATGAACAGGACATGAAAAAATCATATGGAAAAAATAATTTGTCTATAGAAAAATATATCAGACGGGGCGTATTGCCCGTCATCTCGATAATCGCCCTTGCCTTTCCAACGCTGACCACGGCGGCACAGGGTATTGCCACGCCAAAGCCCGCAACGAAAACCGCAATAAAAACGGCAACGAAAACGGCAGCGAAGCCCGCGACGAAAACCGGAATTGACCTGAAAACGCCGGTTCATATCAGCAAGGGAGTCGATATAAGCTCTGATGGCCTCGAGGCAAACCTGCGCAAAGATATCGTTGTTTTCGTTGGTAATGTCATTGTAAAGCAAAAGGACCTGACCCTGAATTCAGATCGCGTCACCGTTTATTACCAGAAGAAAAAAGACCGGCAATCTGCAATCAACCGGATTGATGCCTCCGGCAATGTGAAACTGGCCACCAAAATAGAGACCATCACCGCCACCTGGGGAATCTATGACTTTATTGATAAAATCATCACCCTCGGCGGCAAGGTCATCCTCAAAAGAGGCAACGGGGAAATAACCGGCAAAAGACTGATTTATAATCTGGCTACCGGCCTGATTACCATTGATGGCATGCCCAGAAATCAGGCTGGAAACGGGAGCCATGAACGGGTCAAGGGACAATTCAAATTACCCGAAAAAAGTAAAAAACAGTGAGACGCCATGAAATATGAAATACCGGCCCGTGGATACGACTTTTTTACCACGACATAAACAGTATCTATTAACATTTATACGATAAAAACAAGCTATGATCCAAAAGCAAACATCACAACTTCAGGAAAATGTCACCGCAACAGTCCCCCAGCTGGGATCCGGACTGATTGTCGACGCTGTGGAAAAAACTTTTCGCAAGCGACCGGTCCTTAAAGGGGTCAGCCTGAAAGTGGAAACAAGCGAAGTCGTCGGCCTGCTTGGGCCAAACGGAGCCGGGAAAACAACCACATTTTATTCGATGATCGGGTTGATTGAGCCGGATGCCGGACGAATTTTACTGGACGGCCATGATATCACCTGTCTGCCCATGTACCGGCGCGCCCGGATGGGTATTGGCTATCTGCCTCAGGAGGCCTCGATCTTTCGCGGCCTGACCGTTGAAGAAAATATCTGGGCTGTGCTGGAAATATGCGAGAAAGATCGAAGAAACCGCGAGGAAAGACTGGAAAATCTACTGACTGAATTTTCCATTACCCATATCCGCCACGCGCCGGCACTTGCCCTGTCCGGTGGCGAACGCCGACGGGTCGAAATTGCCCGTGCCCTCGCCACCCAGCCAAAATTTATCCTGCTTGACGAGCCATTCGCCGGCATTGACCCCATTGCCATTGCTGATATTCGTAATCTGGTTTCCCATCTCAAGGACCGGGGAATCGGGGTATTGATTACCGACCATAATGTCCGCGAAACCCTTGAGATAATCGACCGGGCCTACATTATTCATGACGGACAGGTGCTAATGTCGGGAACGCCGGAAGAAATTGTCGCCAATAAGGACGTGCGTCGTGTATACTTGGGGGACAGCTTTAGTTTATAAAGCGGGATAGAAAATATGGCCCTTTCGCCACGGATTGAATTAAAATTATCACAATCGCTGGTTATGACACCCCAGTTGCAGCAGGCAATCAAATTGCTGCAATATTCCAATATTGAACTGGTGGATTTTGTTACCCGGGAGATCGAAAAGAATCCGCTGCTGGAGCTTAAGGAGAATGACCAGCCCGAAACCGGTCCCGAAGA
>JAADGA010000047.1:0-8598 GCA_013152615.1 Alphaproteobacteria bacterium | reverse complement strand
GTGGAACCCCCCGGGGACGTCCCGGGAGAGGCCGGAGAAGCAAAACCCGTCGCCACTGCCGATGATTACCTCAATAACCCCGGGGCGGAGAATCTGAACAGCGAACCTGCGCTTGATACAAATTTTGACAATGAATTCAATAATGACTGTTCCATTGATACCATTGCCCCGGCGGTATCCCCGAATGATCTGGGCCTGAGTTCAAAATCAATGATCGGAGGCAGTTTTGATCGCCCGGATTTTGCCCTTGACCTGCGGCTGAGTGAGAATATTTCCCTCAGTGATCATTTGCTGGAACAGCTCAATCTGCTTTCGGAAGCAGCCAATGATAAAATTATCATCCGCTTTTTAATCGGCATGCTGGATGAGGCCGGATATCTGTCAGAAAGCAGCGAGCTGATTGCCGAACGCTTCGGCTGCGAGGTCGGGGAAATAGAACGGATAATACTCATTGCCCAGACTCTGGAACCCGTCGGCGTTTTCGCCCGTAATCTGAAAGAATGTCTTAAAATTCAGCAGCAGAATAACGACCGGCTCGATCCGGCAATGAATATGCTGCTGGATAATCTGGACCGTCTGGCCAAACGGGATTATAACGGCCTCATGCGCCTGTGTCAGGTTGACAGCGAGGACCTGAAAGATATGATTTCGGAAATACAGTCCCTTAATCCAAAACCGGGACTGGCCTTCAGCACCAATATTTCCCAAACCGTTATTCCCGATGTCTTTATCCGTAAAACCCCGTCCGGCGGCTGGATTGTTGAATTGAATAACGAGACCTTACCCAGGGTTCTGTTTAACAACCGTTATCTCCGGGAAATCAAAAATCAGACCACCGGCAAAAAGGACAAGGACTATCTGGCTGAATGTACCTCTTCGGCCAGTTGGCTGATCAAGGCGCTGGATCAACGGGCCAGAACAATTCTGAAAGTTTCATCTGAATTGGTCAAACATCAGGAGAATTTCTTTGAAAAAGGCGTTAAATATCTCAGGCCGCTGAATTTAAAGACAATTGCCGATGCTATTGAAATGCATGAAAGTACAGTGAGTCGGGTCACATCCAATAAATTTATCTCAACCAATCGTGGCATTTTTGAAATGAAATATTTCTTTACCACCGCTATTGCCTCGGTCGAAGGTGGGGAAAGTCACTCTTCTGAATCGGTAAAATACATCATTCAGGTGCTGATTGATGCCGAACAACCCAAAAAAATTCTCTCCGATGACAAACTGGTAAAAATCCTGAAGACAGAAGGCATTGATATCGCCAGAAGAACTGTTGCCAAATATCGGGAAGCCCTGAACATCCCCTCTTCCATCCAACGGAGAAGAATTAAGAATGCCGCTTTTTAAAAAAAACAGTGCAGGGAAAAAACAGATAGCGTTTCCTGCGGAAAGCGGACAAACCGGCGACCATGAATATGATACTTCGTGGGTCTGGTATAGCGGAATTTGGTCCGGACTTGACAAATGTCGGGACAGGTCCTAAATTCCCCGGCTTTGTACAATAGTTAATATTTTTACAGCTGAATATTGTACAAGCTACCCTTAAACAAGCTATCTGGGAATGGTCGAATTAAAATGAATATAATCGTTACTGGTAAACAAATGGATATTGGTGATAGCCTGAGGTTATATATAGAAGGTCATATTGACGGCATTGTCGATAAATATTTTGATCATTCAATTGACGGAACGGTAACCATGTCGAAAAATGCCCATCTGCACCGTGCCGACTGTAGCGTCCATTTGGGCAACGGCGTATATTTGCAATCCCACGCCGAAGAAAAAGATGTCTATGCCGCCTTTGATACTGCCGCCGAAAAAATGGAAAAAAGATTGCGTCGCTATAAAAGACGGCTGACCAATCATCGCAAGGAGCGTCCGAATAGTATCCCGGTTTTCCCGGCCCGCTATAATGTTCTGGCCGCAGAAGATGAAAATGAGGAAGAGCCGCCGGAAGACCCGCAGGCTGTTATCATTGCAGAAATGCAGCTTGATATACCGGAAGTATCGGTGAGCGACGCGGTGATGCGGCTGGATCTGGGTGAATTGCAGACCCTGATGTTCCGCAACAGCGCCCACGGTGGATTAAACGTGGTCTATCGCCGAACTGATGGCAATATCGGCTGGATAGACCCGAAAGTGGATTGATACCAAATATTGATAACAACAGAGATATGTCCGTATGGAACTTACTGACCTGATAAATCTGGACTCTATCGTTCCGGATCTCAAGGCGTCCAGCAAGAAACAAACCTTGCAGGAACTGGCAAATTATGCCGAAAAGATCATTCCCCAGACTCAACATGACATTCTGGATGTGTTGCTGGAAAGAGAGCGGTTAGGCACCACCGGCGTCGGCCATGGCGTCGCCATTCCGCACGGTAAATTTTCAGATCTGGACCGACCTTACGGATTGTTTGCCCGACTCGATCAGCCGGTTGATTTTGAATCACTGGATGATCAGCCGGTCGATCTTATCTTTCTGCTGCTGGTTCCTGAAACTGCGGGGGCTGATCATCTCAAGGCGTTGGCAAAAGTATCCCGGCTGCTGCGGGACAAAAGCATCTGCGAGAAATTGCGCGGTTCCGAAAGCGGTGACGCCATTTACGCCATTCTGACATCTGTATCCCGCTCAAGCCACGCGGCCTGAGCGGGATATAATATCAATTCAGACCCCTTCGCCCGGTTTGCTGATAATTTTATCCTGATAAACCTTGCGGCGAAATTTTCTGGCTTTTGCGCTGTCTTTGACCGCAACCTTGCCCTCTGCAACCTCGGGCACACGGACCCAGCAATCCGTTCCTTCTTTCCTGATTTTCCGGCAGGCGACTTCAGCCGCTTTCAGGCTGGTCAGCGGCCCGGCATTCAGGCGGTAATAAAAGCCGTGGGGGCCACCTTTATATTTAGCCTTGCCCAGATCGATTTCAGACCGGCGCGGCTGTAAACTGCCTATTATACTGAAATATTTCTTTTTCAGTTTTCTCCAGCCGGGCATTAATTCTAATTTCTTGCGATAGGCGGCAATTTGCAAGGCCCAGCCCTGTGGACCAAGCAATGGCGGCACTTTCACCTCTTTCTTCGTCGGCTTGGCGATCGCCATTGGCTCCGGCGGCACCTCGACCAGACGGGCAACGGTAATATTTTTAACCCGGCTGTGATCAGCGTAAACCTCATTGGCCGGTTTGGATATATCGGTCTTGCGACGGATTGACTGGCGCATCACCGCTTCAAAGCGTTTGTCCGAGGTCAGGCTGGCGAGCATCCGGAAATAACCGAGATTCTGATTGGCAAGCTCGGGACCGTCATCAATGGCCAGCAACCGTGCCGACATGACATCATCCCCGGCGAGCGCATAGGCCATCGCCAGATTCTGTCGGTGCGTGGCCCCGGCATTCCTGTTCTGGGCGGCGCGTTTCAATATTTTAATCGCCTGATCATAGCGGGACTGCAGCGCCAGCGACAAGCCGTAGTTGGTCAATAATTTTAAATTATCGGGCGCGATATCAAGCCCCTTTCTATAGGCTGCCATCGCCGCCGGGACATTACCCTGTAGTTCAAGCGCCAGTGCCAGACCATCAATCGACACGATATCACCGGAATTAAGGGAAATGGCATCATTAAACATGGGGACCGCCATTGTTGGCCGGTGAAGGGCAATATAGGTCTGACCCAGCCCCCGCAGCGCCTGCGGATTTTTTTCATTGCGCGACAGGGCCGACTGATAGGCCTGTTCCGCCTGCTGATACTGGCCAATAGCCCGCAGGCTGTCGCCAAGCCCGACCAATGGAGCCGAAGCGAAAGGATGGTATTTTACCGCCCGGCGATAAAGCGGAATAGCAGCATTATAGCCGCCCTCCGCCGCCATTTCATTGGCCAGCGCCATAAAACTGCTTTCGGCGGCGAATGATGCCGTTGACGCCACGTCCTGCACCTGATGACGACTGATATTACTATGATTCGTTACCTGGGTTTCAGGGAGGCTGGAACAGGACGCCAGCACCAGCGGCACCGCGACCGTTACCAGCAGACTGCTGATAACCGTCCGGTATTTCCGACCGGCAGCCATCGCTGGCAAAGTCTGGTCACTCTTTATCATCCTGTAGTCCCTTTCATAAGGCCTTTCCCCGAATCCTATCTGCTCTGGGATGCCATCTTCAGTATAGGAACCTTGTCGCTGTTTTCAACAAGATACCGCTCCAGAGCCTCACTGAGGATAGCCTGACAGCTTTTGCGGGTATGGGCCGAGAATAACCGCAGTTTGAGATGATCCTCCCTTGCCATACGCAACGTCATGGCGATACGCCTGCCGGTCACGGGGTTTTCTGCCGCTGTGGCAAAATCCATCTTTGTGGGTGATGGCTGCTGATCGACAACAACCGCCGGTTTTTCTTCAGCAATATTTTCATCTGTCTTGACTGCCGGCTTTTCAGGCGCGGTTTTATCCGGTTGATTTTGTGCCGGGGGAAAATGATCCAAAACCTGCTGATTGAGCAATGATGGCGCCAGTGACGGAGCAGCAGTCCCTTTTTTCGCCAGTAACGCCCCCGTCAATCGGGATATCTTCTTTATTTTTTCCATAAAATTAAGCCTGTACCTGTTTACGACCAAAACCACTGCGCTGCGTTACGCCTTTTCCCTGTATTGCCTGATGCTGAAATATTGTTCTTCTGAAATTCTTTTCGAGGCGGCTGTTGATATAATCCCAGAGGTCTTCGATTTCCGCCGCTGATTTCCCCTTGGGATTAGTTTCCATCACCGTTCTGCCGTCAATCATCGAAGAGGCATATTCGGTCCGATGATACAGCGTAACCGGGGCCACGGTGCCATGCTGGGACAGGGCAATGGCCGCGTCCGAGGTAATCCGCGCGCGCGGGGTGGCCCCGTTGACAACAAACATGAAAGGTTTATCGGTCCGGTCTGCCAGTTCAACCGTCGCCCCGGCAGCCCGCAGATCATGGGGGCTGGGTCTTGTTGGAATAACAATAAGCTCCGATACCGCAATGACACTCTGGATGGCCAGGGTTATCGCCGGCGGGGTATCAATCACCGCCAGTTTAAAGCCCTGACCGCGCAGTTCATCAAGGTCGGTGATCAGTCGGGCGATATTTGTCTGGGCAAACGCCGGCGTCGGGGCCTCGCGTTCATTCCACCATTCAGTCAGGCTCCCCTGCGGGTCGGTATCCACCAGCACGACCGGCCCGGCACCGGCCCGTTCCGCCTGCACCGCAATATGGCCGCTGAGCGTGGTCTTGCCCGATCCGCCTTTTTGTGAGGTAAATGCCAATACACGCATATGTTTCAACCCTGTTGCTTTTGCCGTAATTTCCAGCCGTCCGGCTTTAAAATTTACCGACATTGTCCATCGCTGCAATTATGCGATACAGGTCTTAAGAAATTGTAAAATATAGGTTGCTTTTTCTTTTCTAACATCTTGATAATTAATGGATTATTTATATAATTTTTATTATATTGGTTGCAATTACCGGTTCAGTCCGGCAAAACCGCCCATTCCCGCAGGCTATCATGGAGCAGAGATAATGAAGAAGTCTTTGAAAAGAAACCGGATTTTATCTCTGTTTATAATATCTGCGGTCCTGCCACTGTCGACATACACCGCCTCGGCGACAGTCGCCGACGGAGTCTATGCCTATGAAAAAGGCGATTACCAGCAGGCGCGGACGGAGTGGTTACCCTATGCGGCGATGGGCAATGCCAACGCGCTCTATAACCTGGGGCAGTTGTACCGGATGGGGCGCGGGGTTAAAAAAAATTATGTCAAAGCCCGGGAATATTATCTGCGGGCCGCTGAAAAAGGCCACATCGGTGCCCAGCGTAATCTGGGTACGCTGTATTATTTTGGCCGTGCCGGGAAAGTTGACCATAAACAGGCCTTCATCTGGCTGACCAAGGCCGCGATTAACGGTGACCCCCGGTCACAATTCATGGTCGGCATCATGCATTTCAACGGCGAAGCCGGGCAAAAAAATAATATTCAGGCCTATGCCTGGGTCCTGCTGGCGGCAAAGAACGGGCTGGGAAAGGCCAAGCTGGCGCTCACCAAGCTACAGGACATCATGACCGCCGATCAGATCGCCCGGGCGAAAAAACTGGCCCCCAGACTGATTTCTCATCAACTGACCCCGGACGATATCGGTCTCATGGTTAAACGGCCCGACGCCACGGCACCAAAGGGACCGAAGCTGAATAATTCCGGCCGGAACAAGCAACCGGCAATTGAACCGGCTGAGAGCCGTAAAATACCCCCGGCCAAACCGGTCGCCGCAATATCCCCCCCGGCCGCTGCCACGACAACAGCGGATAATTTCCGGGTTCAGCTCGGCTCTTACCGCACCAAAGCCATTGCCCAACGGGCGCTGAAGACGGCGAAAGTCAAGCTTGGCGATATCATCGGTGGCTATCAGGGAAATATCGTGTCGGCCGATCTTGGCAAGCGCGGCATTTTCTATCGCCTGCAGCTCAGCCCGTTCAAAACCCGGCATGCTGCCAATGAATTTTGTTCACAGCTGAAAACCAAAGGCCAGAATTGTTATAGTGTCACGGCCCGCTGAAGGTGACCGCGACCATGCCACGGACGCTGTTACCCATATACAGCTCCGCCCCGGCAAGGTCGGCAATCGTCAGGCGTTGCTCAATCAGCGTAACCGCCGGGTCCGCCATCAGCGCCTGACGCAGGGTGCCGTTCAACAGACCGCAGTCACCGGGCGGCGTATATAGGCACGGCCCGCGCTTCAGGAAAATATTATTGAAACTGCCCTCGGTAACTTCGCCGTTTTCATTGACAAAAACCACATCATAGCTGCCATATTTCCTTTGATGGCGGCGTAATTCCCGGTCAAAAAGCTGCCGGTCCGTGGTCTTGTGAAATAGCATCGGATTAGCGCTGCTGACTGTTTTATCCGAAAGTGTAATCAGCACTTTACCGCTGTCCTGAATATTTTTTACCGGGCAGGCGGTCAGCGAGATGTCGCCGGTTCGCGATAACAGCAACCGGATTTTCCATGACCGATTCGGGGCAAGAAATTCACAATGACCCTGCAAATCAGCCATAATCTGCTGTTCATCAAACGGGAAATCAAAATAATGCGCCGATGAGCCGAGACGCGCCAGATGCCGGTCCAACAGAGAGTAACCGCCGTCCGCCGACCACAGCATGGTTTCAATCAGGTCAAAATTGCGGAAGCTTCCGGTGACAAACCCGGCCTTCAACAGACATTCCTGATATTCCGCCGACGGCACGGAATCCGCGACAATACCACTGCCGATCCCCATTTCGCCGTGACCGTTATGATCAAGGATCATCGTCCGGATCGGTACGCTGAAACAGCAGTCCCCGTCCGGTGCCAGATAGCCTATTGCCCCGGTATAGATGCCGCGCGGCGCTGTCTCCAGCTCCGAAATAATTTCCATTGCCCGGATTTTTGGCGCCCCGGTAATCGAGCCACACGGGAAAAGCGCCATCATCAGATCGATACTGTCAACATCCTCGGAAACCCGTGATTCAACGGTCGAGGTCATTTGAAACAGCGTTCGGTATTTTTCCACGTCATACAGGCTCTTCAGCCTGACCGAGCCCGGAGACGAGATTTTAGCCAGATCATTGCGAACAAGATCAACAATCATCAGATTTTCTGCCCGGTTTTTGTCATCCTGCTGCAAGGCCTTGGCGTTTTCCTGATCTTCCGCCGTACTGCGCCCGCGCCGCCAGGTCCCTTTCATTGGCCGGGTGATAATTTTATCGCCGGATTTCTGAAAAAACAGCTCGGGGCTGAGCGACAGAACCGACAGGTGATCCGTGGTAATAAAGGCACCGTAAGCCACCCGCTGCGCCTGTCGCATCGCGGCAAAACAGCCCTCCGCCGACCCGGTGAAATCAAACAGGGCCTTCAGGGTAAAATTAACCTGATAGATATCCCCTGCCCGCAAATAAGCGGCGATTTCAGCCACCGCCGTCTGATACGCCTCTGGCGAAATATTCAACCGCATCCCACCGAGGCAATAGCCCCGGTCCCGCCGCTGATCCCAATAGGCGTCATTATCCGCAGAATTTAAAATAATACGGTGCTGGTAAATGCCAAAAGACAGGAAATTCGGCCCGCCCGGACCCGGTTGCGGCGGCTTGAGTTTATCTTCGAGCAAAAGCCCGGTTTCATAACTGACCCAGCCAGCGGCAAAATAACCTGCGGCGAGATAATGCCGCAACCGTTCAAACGCCGGCAGGATTTCTGCTGATGTCGCCGCCGTCACCACATCATGCGGATGATCAAATAAACAGGCCGCCGTCCGCAGATTTGCCGCCCGGCTATTATCCAGATAAACCGAAAAATTCCCGCCTGTTTTCTGCTTCATAGCGCCTGACCATCATCTGATAAAGAAAAGGTGATGCCGTATTTAAAGTCGAACCACCCGGCCACCAGCATAAGTTAATCTTGCCGTTATCGCAGGGTTTTTTTTCAGATATTTGGCGATGGCTGCTTCCGCCATGACACAAAAGGAGCTGGACAGGGCATCGGCCAGCGTTGCGGTCGGTGCGGTGACCGTCACCGAAGTATAGCGGTTGGCCCTCAGGCCGCT
>JAADGA010000046.1 GCA_013152615.1 Alphaproteobacteria bacterium | reverse complement strand
TGTCAATCCTGTCCGGCTCCCATATTCCGCTGGTCGGTCAGGTAATGACGCTGCTGAAGGCGGCCGGGCTGTCCGCCGTGCCGGTGGTGGTTGGCGGCATAATCCCCAAAGAAGACAGGCAGACCCTGCTTGATATGGGGGTGGTGCGCATTTACACCCCGAAAGATTACCAGATGAGCGATATTATGGCGGATGTCGCCGATATTGTCAGTCGCCGTCATAACAGTTATCCTTTTTGATCTGATAATCCTCATCTTGCATTGACAGTTTATGGCTAATCACTATTGTCGGGGCTGACATTGCGCACAGAATATTCAGGGAAAATTTATGACCGATCTGTCATTGGAAAAAACAGTTGATCAGGCATGGGAAATGCGGGCGGAAATCAGCCCGAAGACCACCGGCGAGGTGCGGCAGGCGGTTGATCATGCCCTTGACCTTCTGGATAGCGGCAAGGCCCGGGTCGCGGCAGAAGAAAACGGCACATGGGTCGTGCATCAATGGCTGAAGAAGGCGGTGTTATTGTCTTTCCGCCTGAATGATATGAAGGTGATCAAGGGTGCGCCCGGTGACAATGCCAACTGGTATGACAAGGTGCCGTCAAAATTCGAAGGCTGGCAACAGGCCGAATTTGACCGGGCCGGATTTCGCGCGGTGCCGGGGGCGATTGTCCGTCGTTCGGCCTATATCGCGCCGGGGGCGGTGCTGATGCCGTCCTTTGTCAATCTCGGTGCCTATGTCGGGGAAGGCACCATGGTCGACAGCTGGACCACGGTTGGCTCCTGCGCCCAGATTGGCCGGAATGTTCATCTGTCGGGTGGGGTTGGTATCGGTGGCGTGCTGGAGCCACTACAGGCCGGGCCGGTGATTATCGAGGATGACTGTTTTATCGGTGCCCGCTCCGAAGTCGCCGAAGGGGTGATTGTGGAACAGGGTGCCGTCCTCAGTATGGGGGTTTACCTCGGGGCCTCAACCAAAATTATCGACCGTAAAACCGGCGAGATATTTGTTGGCCGGGTGCCGAGCTATGCGGTGGTGGTGCCGGGAACCCTGCCGGGCAAACCGTTACCGGACGGGACAATGGGACCGGGGCTTTACGCGGCGGTGATTGTCAAGCGCGTCGATGCGCGCACCCGGGCCAAAACATCAATTAACGAGCTGTTGAGGGACTGATGGGGGTTGATGCCGTAACATTGACCCAGGATTTAATAGGCTGCCGGAGCGTTACCCCGGCGGATGATGGGGCGCTTGATGTCATTCAGTCCGCGCTGGAGGGGCTGGGGTTCCGCTGTTACCGTCTGCCGTTTTCCGCTCCGGGGACAGCGATGGTTGATAATCTCTATGCCCGGCTTGGCACCGCTGCGCCCAATTTCTGTTTTGCCGGTCACAGCGATGTTGTGCCGACGGGAAATCCGGCGCTGTGGGACCATGATCCCTTTGCCGGGACAGTGCAAGACGACGGCCTCTATGGCCGCGGGGCGTCGGATATGAAGGGGGCAATTGCCGCCTTTATCGCCGCGACCTCCGGTTTTATCGCCGGGGGAAACGGGGTTAACGGTTCAATCAGTCTCCTGATCACCGGTGACGAGGAAGGCCCGGCGCTGAATGGTACCGTGAGAATGCTGGACTGGCTCCGGGAAAAAGGCGAGAAACTGGACTATTGTCTGGTCGGAGAGCCGACTAATCCGGAAAAAATCGGCGATATGGCTAAAATTGGCCGCCGCGGCAGCCTGAATGGCACGCTGACGGTCACGGGGACAGCGGGGCATGTCGCCTATCCCGCGCTCGCACGTAATCCGCTGCCGCGTCTGCTGGCGATGCTGAATGGCCTGTTGTTGGAAAAACTTGATGACGGCAGTGATCATTTCCAGCGGTCAAATATGGAGATAACCTCCATTGATGTTGATAATGAGGCGCGTAATGTTATCCCGGCCGAGGCGACGGCATTGTTCAACATCCGCTATAATGACCGGCAGAGTGCCGGGGGCCTGCACGACCGCATCAGATCAGTTTGTGATCAGGTTGGCGGTGATTATCAGCTTGATATGGCGGCTTCCGGCGATGCTTTCCTGACCCCGCCCGGCCGGTTGAGCGAGATTGTTGCCGGGGCGGTAAAAAAGATAACCGGGCAGACGGTGGCGCTTAGCACCTCTGGTGGCACCTCCGATGCCCGCTTCATTAAAAACCATTGTCCGGTCGTGGAATTCGGTCTGGTGAACAAGACTATCCATAAGGCGAATGAATATGTCAGCCTTGATGATCTTGATCTGCTGACCCGGATTTACCGCGAAATTCTCAGGACTTTTTTCAAGAGTTAACAGGATGAAAAAACAGGAATCCCTTATCAATCACTTTATCCGCTCCATCATCGGGGCGTGGCAGCTGGTTAAGTTAAACCCGCGTGCCATGGATTATTTCGATAAATCGGCGGAGGGATTCTGGAAGTCCTTCTGGGCAATCCCGCTGGTCGCCCCGTTATTTTTCCTGTGGGTGAAGGTCAGCTATGTCAAGGCGGTGGAGCTGGGATATCGCGGCCCGATTGAGGCCAATGTCCTGACCTTTATCGTTGGATTGCCGCTATTTGCGCTGGTGATGGTTCTGTTCACCCGCTTTCTTAAAATAGATACCCATTATTCCAGTATGGTCATTGCCTATAACTGGTTATCGGTGGTGATATATTTCATTACCCTGCCGCTTGATCTGTTGATGCGGATCGGGCCGATGCCGATAAATATTGCGGTGCTGCTTACGGTTGCGGTGATTTTTTACCTGCGGATCTATGTGACATGGTTCATGTTCAAACAGTCGCTACAGGTAAGCAGTGCGCTGGCAATCGGTGTCCTCGTCTTTGAATTCCTGTTTCAACTGTCGGTGATGGCAGTATTCTTGCGGCTGTTTCAATAATTTCAGAGCCTTGATATCGCCCGCATGGCTGGTGCAGAATTATACGTAATTAATAGGTCCTGACCCTAGCTTTCAGGATAATCCGCGCCGATGAAATAAAGCCCGTCCGGCGGTGCGTTATGGCCAAGGCGGCGGCGGTCACATGCCTCAAACGAACGGCGAAGATCGTCTTTTGTCCATTTGCCACGGCCAACAAAAGCCAGCGAGCCGACCATGGAACGGACCTGATGATGCAGGAACGAGCGGGCGGCACAGTCAATATAGATATTGTCGCCGTCGCGGCTGACATCAAGCTGGTCAAGGGTCTTGACCGGGGATTTCGCCTGACATTTAACGCTGCGAAAGGTGGTGAAATCATGATGACCGACCAGAATTTGTGCCGCCTCATGCATGAGGCTTGCATCAAGCGGTATTTTCACATGCCACGCCCGGTGAATTTGATAGGTCAGCGGCGCGCGCCGAACGATAATATGATAGCGGTAATGGCGTTTGACTGCGGAAAAACGGGCATCAAATTCCGTGGTCACCCGCTCTGATTTCAACACCGATACCGGGTCATGCTTCAGGTGAAAATTGAGGGCGTCCATTACCCGGTGGGCCGGATAATCCCGGGGCAGGTCAACATGGCAGACCATGGCGGCGGCATGGACCCCGGCGTCGGTGCGCCCGGCACCGATAAAGCTGACCTCTCCGGGACAGAATTTGTGGGTGGCCGCCGCCAGTATGCCCTGTACCGAGCGACCACTATCCTGCTTTTGCCAGCCGACCAGACCGGTGCCGAAATATTCAAGCGTGAGTTTGTAGCGAAAGCAAGTCTGCTGTGTGGTCATGTCAGGCATGTTCCCGGCACGAGATGCAGGCCGCGCCCGAGGGCCTCAGCCGTCATCGGTCCTTTACCGGCCCGCTGGGCGCTGAGGATTCGCAGGGCGCGGTGATCGCCGCAGGCAATGATCATGGGGGCGGCCAGCAGGCACCCTGCCGGGCCGTCACCGCCTTTGGTAACTTCTGTGATAACTTCTGTGACCTCTGCGGTCAGTATTTTGATCCGGGTATCCCCGACCATGCTGTAGGCCCCGGGAAAGGGGTTGAGGCCGTGGATATGGTTGCGGATGTCGGCGGCGGGCCGGGACCAGTCTATCCGTGCCTCCTGCTTGGTAATTTTGGCGGCATAGGTGATGCCGTGCCCGGCCTGATCAGTCGGGGTGAGACTGCCGGCAACATAGCCGTCCAGTGCCGGGGCAATCATATCCGCCCCAAGGGCTTTCAGCCGCTCCTGAAGGCTGCCGGCGGTGTCGGTGGCCGGAATTGGTATCTGCCGTTGCATAATCACCGGTCCGGTATCAAGCCCCGCCGTCATTACCATGATGCTGATGCCGGTCTGTCGGTCCCCGGCCATGATTGCCCGCTGGATAGGCGCCGCCCCGCGCCAGCGCGGCAACAGCGAGGTATGAATATTCAGGCAGCCATATTTCGGAGCTTCCAGCACGGCTTTGGGCAGCAGCAGGCCATAAGCCGCCACCACCGCAATATCAAGGTCAAGGGCGGCGAATTTCTGCTGTTCGTGATCATCTTTCAGGCTTTTTGGACAATGAACCGGGATATTCAGACTGTGGGCAAGCTGATGCACCGGTGACAAGTGTTCCTTTTTGCCGCGTCCGGACCGGCTTGGCGGCTGGCAATAGACCATGGCAATTTCATGCCCGGCGGTGATCAGCGCCCGGAGAATATCAACCGCAAAATCCGGGGTTCCCATGAAGGCCAGACGCATGTCTCAGTCCTCCTCTTTTACCAGTTTTTTGACTTTACGCACATACATGCTTCTTTTCAGCGCCGACAGGTAATCAATGAACACGATGCCGTTCAGGTGATCCAGTTCATGCTGGATGCAGGTGGAGAACAGGCCGGTTGCGTGGATATTCTGTCGGGTGCCGTGATAATCAAGATAGTTGAGTTTGCATTCCGCTGGCCGGTCAATATCGGCATATTGTTCGGGCACACTCAGGCAGCCTTCGTTATAGGTCGCAAGCTCTTCGGATACCCAGGCGA
Organism: Alphaproteobacteria bacterium; assembly: GCA_013152615.1. GTDB lineage: Bacteria > Pseudomonadota > Alphaproteobacteria > Sphingomonadales > Emcibacteraceae > Paremcibacter. The sequence goes on along the minus strand of JAADGA010000046.1, from coordinate 3,654 downwards.
TCTCGGGATTAATATAAAATTGCGGGTCGGGCGGGGCCTCGTCTTCGGATAAATCCATCACCAGCACGCGGATGGGCCGGCCGACCTGAATGGCGGCAAGGCCAATGCCCGGTGCCGCATACATGGTTTCCAGCATATCGTCCATCAGGATGCGCAGGTCATCATCCACCGTTTTCACAGCAGTAGAAATTTTTTTCAACAACGGGTCCGGTACCGTCAGGATTGATAATATCGCCATATTTCCCCGATCACTCTTTTTATCTTTAGATTTGTAGGTAATATGATACGCTTCAATCGTCAAGATATTTACGGCCAAATGACGGGCCAGGGGATTTTCACGATGGAACTGACCACTATCATTATCATTGCCAGTGTCGGCCTTATCCTCGGGCTGATGGTTCTGCTGATCCGGAATATGGGGCGGAGCAATCGGGAACTCGCGGCGCGGCTGGAGCAAAACCGCACCAGCGCCAACAGCCAGATGAGCCAGATGATGCAGCTCACCGCAAGCCTTGAAGGTCGGCTGAGCCAATTGTCTGAGCAATCGGCGACGGCGGCGGCGGCGGTGAACCATACCCTGAGTGAGCGGCTTGACAAGGTCAGCCAGCGCATGGGGGAAAGTCTGGAAAAGAACAATAAAAACACCACGGAGTCGCTCGGTGAGCTGAAAACCCGGCTTGCGGTCATTGATGAAGCACAGAAAAATATTACCCGGCTCAGCGGGCAGATGGTGGGACTACAGGATATTCTGTCCAACAAACAGGCGCGGGGTGCCTTTGGCGAAATCCAGTTGAATGATCTGGTGAGCCAGATTCTGCCACCAAGCGCCTATGATTTTCAGGCACAGATGAGCAATGGCAAACGTGCCGACTGCCTGATCAGGCTGCCCAATCCCCCGGGGTCGATCGTCGTCGATGCCAAATTTCCGCTGGAAAGCTATCATCTGCTGCGCAATGCCAAAGATGACGCCCAGCGGAAAAGTGCCATCAGCAGCTTCAAGGCTGATATCCTGAAACATGTCAGGGCCATTGCGGAAAAATATATTATTAGCGGCGAAACCGCCGAATCAGCGCTGATGTTCCTGCCCAGTGAGGCCGTCTATGCCGAACTCCATGCCAATTTCTCCGACGTTGTCGAAAAATCCTATCGGGCGCGGGTATGGATTGTCAGCCCAACAACGCTGATGGCGACCCTGAACACGGTGCGGGCGGTATTGAAAGATGCCCGGATGCGCGAACAGGCCGGGGTTATCCAGAAAGAGGTCGGTGTTCTGATGGGGGATGTTGGCAGGCTCGACGAGCGGGTGGACAAGCTGCGGGTTCATTTTCAACTGGCGGAGAAGGATATCGGCGCGATTTCGACCTCGACCCGGAAAATTACCAGTCGTGCCGAAAGAATCGAAGACTTTCAGCTTGAGGAAAGTATCCCGCCCGAAACGGCGCTGGAGCCGACGAAAGCCAATCCCGCCCTGAAATAGGGAGATATCCCCGGTTCTTTGGAAAAAATTGCAGCTTATCCGATTTTGGTGATGAATTCATTGAGATCAGACTGGAGAATGGTACTCTTTTCCGCCATGACATTTACGGTGTTGAGCATTTCGACAGCCGCATTCCCGGTGTCATCCGCACCATTGTCGACCTCCTCGATGCGCTGACTGGCTTCTTCGGTGCTGGCGGCCGCCAGTTGGGCACTGCGACTGATTTCATCGGTTGCGGCGGATTGTTCGCTCATGGCATTGTTAATATCAAGCGAGATATTCTGAACATGGTCAATCTGCTCACCGATATGGCTTACGGTTTTAATGGCAACCTTGGTCACATCCTGAATTTTCTGAAGTTGACTGGTGATCTGGTTGGTAGCCTCAGCCGTTTTCTGTGCCAGACTTTTGACTTCATTGGCGACCACGGCAAAGCCTTTGCCAGCTTCCCCGGCACGAGCGGCCTCGATGGTGGCATTCAGAGCCAGAAGATTGGTCTGGCCGGAGATTTCGGTAATAATATTCAGGATACTCGAGATCTGTTCGACCTCGGTGGATAATTCGGTAATGGCTTTGTTGGTATTGCTGACATCTTCGACGGTTTCGGTAATCAGACTGCCGGAGCGCCCCAGTTGACTGCTGATTTCGGCAATAGAGCTGCTTAACTCTTCGGCGGCGCTGGCTACGGTCTGAACGCTGGATCTGGTTTCAATGGCGGATCTGACCGCGTGATTGCAAAATTCCTTTGTATGGCTGGCGGTATCAGACATGACCGTGGCCTTTGGTGCCAGATCAGCGGTTGAGTCAATCATATGCCGGACGTTGGTGATAAATTTCTCGGTCATGCTTTTAACAATTTGATCCTTGCGCTGAATTTGGTCGCCGATACTGTTAATGGTTTTACTGCGACGCAGGAATTCGCCGCGCATGCCTTCCGGCAGAATTCGGCGATAATATTCCCCGTCCCGTATGGCGCGCATGGTTTCTCCGGATTCGGCCATGAAACACTGAACCATATTCAGGAAATCATTAATTGCGGTGGCAAGCCTGCCTATCTCGGAATTCCGGTCCTGGTTGACAATCCGGGCTTCCAGATCGCCTTCGGTCACCCGGGTAAAAACCTCAAGCAGGGTGCTGATTTCTTTGCTATTGTCCGGAGAACGGCTCATTTCATAGATGGTATCAATGGCCTCAGCGAGGCTTTTAAGCCCCGGATTGCCGGAAAATTTCTTCGGGGTGCTGCCTGATATTATTTCCTGACATCTGCGGGTCAGGTCGTTAATGTCATCGGATGATACGCCGCAGTCTCTGCTGCTTACTCTGGTAAAAAATCCCATTCACTTTGCCTTTACATACTTTTTTTGTTTTTGGGGTATGGCTGTCGTCTTTATGCGGCAACATTCAACGAGAATATATATTCTCCATATGACATATTCTGCTGGCTCAGATAATTTGTTAAATGATCAGATGACGCCTGCAGGCCTTCTTTGGGACTATGGTGGCTTTTTTCAATCTGTATGGTTTCCCTGTAGAATTCTGCCATTTTCCGGACAATCTGCCGGTCGGGGCACCGGCGGCTGGAATGGTAGCCGACGTGATTTTCCATTAAATCATAGGTGGGGACAACATGGGCCAGAACCCAGTAATGGTCGCCATTCTTGCACAGATTTACCACATAGGCGAAAATTTCCTGCTGCTGTTTCAGGGTATCCCACAGAAGTTTGAAAATACAGCGTGGCATCTCAGGATGGCGGATGATATTATGAGGCTGCCCCAGTAATTCCGCGCGCGAATAGCCGCTTATGGTTTCAAACAGAACATTGGTATAGGTGAGTTTGCCCTTGAGATCGGTTTTGCTGACAATGATGTCATCTTTGGGAAAGAAAATTTCCTTGCCGGTCGGGGTAATATTATTTTGAGACATTTCAATTTACTCTACATACTTGATAAGAACTTTCCAGCGAGTTGGCTTTGACCGTTGCTGATGCTGTCTTGATGAGTAGGAGAAATGTCTTAAAAACCAATTAAAATTTTAAAAAATACCGGTCTGAAATTTCCGGTCTGAAATTTAAAGCATTATTTTCGGCGATAGTGGTTTGAGCAATGGGCGGGAAGGGGAAAAAGGGCCACGGCACTATGGTCGTGACCCGGTAAAATGGGTCAAATAGGTCCGACTT
>JAADGA010000045.1 GCA_013152615.1 Alphaproteobacteria bacterium | reverse complement strand
GACATCGCAATGCGACACCCCACCACCATAACCTGATAAATCATACCAAGTCTTACTGCCATTCTGTCTGATTTCCCCTTTCGCTGCCCGGTTTGACCTGAGCGTGACCTTTTTTTATAACAGGATACTCCCGCAGGATTTTACAGCAGGATATTCCACAGGGTCAACTTTCTCCAGTCCCGGAGCCTTTACCACCATGCTTTCCTTTTAGTCTCAAGGCGGCAAGGGCGTCAAGCATTAATTCGCCGGGCCGATAACGGCCCAACGGAACGGTCTGAAAGTATAATGAGGTAAAATATGGGGCGAGTGACCGGGATCGAACCGGCGACTTCCAGAATCACAATCTGGCGCTCTAACCTACTGAGCTACACCCGCCACAGGTCGAGTGACGCCCTTTTACGTCCAGTTGGTCGCAGGGTCAAGGAAGAATTCAGCTTTTCCGGCTATGTGACGATTGTTCGGAGGATTAATTTGCGTCAAGACCGGCTAATAATTGTTTCTTTGCCTTGTTATTAATCATCCCGTGCCCATTTATTAGGCGGTCGCATGCGGTTTAAGGGCGGAAGAAAATTTTTCTGCTGAATTTTCAAAGATTTCCGCATTCTCTGAAACTGGCATGAAAAATGCTTGACTTCGGGTGAAGCCGTCAACATTAGCCGGGGCTTGATTTCAACGGTCAGGCTGCCCCGAAATGTTATGGCCAGAATGTTATGGGGAGAATGTTATGGCCGAAATGTTATGGGGAGAATATTATGAGAGAATATTATGAAAAAAATTGAAGCTATCATTAAACCTTTTAAACTCGATGAGGTTAAGGAAGCGCTGCATGAGGTTGGCCTGTCGGGGATTACCGTCACCGAAGCCAAAGGGTTTGGCCGCCAGAAGGGCCATACGGAATTATATCGCGGCGCCGAATATGTGGTGGATTTTCTGCCCAAGGTCAAGATTGAAATCGTGCTGGGTGATGATCTGGTCGAACAGGCGATTGAGGCCATTCAGACGGCGGCTAAAACCGGACGTATCGGTGATGGCAAGATATTCCTCAGCAACATCGAAGAAGCCATTCGCATCAGAACCGGGGAAACCGGTGACGATGCTATCTAGGGGCTGAATTACCTTTGAATTCCCTACCCAACCACTCAATCAGGAAATAAAAATATGTCAGATGCAACCACCGTTCTGGAGATGATCAAAGAAAAGAATATTACCTTTGTCGACCTCCGTTTTACCGACCCGAGAGGGAAATGGCAACATCTTACCATGAATGCCAGTGTCTTTGACGAGGATATGCTCGAAGAAGGTGTTATGTTCGACGGCTCTTCCATCTGCGGCTGGAAAGCCATTAATGATTCAGACATGATTTTGATGCCGGATCCCGGTTATATCTCGATTGACCCGTTTATGGATCAGCCGACAATGGTCTTGTTCTGCTCTATTCTGGAACCGGCCACGGGCGAGGGCTATGGCCGTGATCCCCGCTCCACCGCTCAGCGTGCCGAGGAATATCTGAAATACAGCGGTATTGGCGACACTGCCTATTTCGGTCCGGAGCCTGAATTCTTTATGTTTGACGATGTCAAATTCAGTGTTGATTACAACGGTGCTTCCTTTTCCGTTGATGATGTTGAAGGGCCCTATAATTCGGGCCGTCATGAGGAATATGGCAATCAGGGCCATCGGCCAGCGATCAAGGGCGGGTATTTCCCGGTGGCTCCGGTCGATACCTGTGCCAATATTCGTGGTGAAATGGTAACGATTATGGAAGAACTGGGGCTGCCGATGGACAAGCATCATCATGAGGTTGCCCCGTCTCAGCATGAACTCGGCATGATGTTTGGCACTCTGGTCCAGACGGCTGACCGGGTACAGGTCAATAAATATGTCACCCAGCAGGTCGCCCATGCCAATGGCAAAACCGCGACTTTCATGCCCAAGCCGATTGCCGAGGATAATGGTTCGGGGATGCATACCCATCAATCAGTGTGGAAGGACGGCGTACCATTATTTGCCGGCAGCGGCTATGCCGACCTGTCGGATACCGCGCTTTATTACATTGGCGGCATCATCCGGCATGCCCGCGCCCTGAATGCCTTCACCAACGCCTCCACCAACAGCTACAAGCGGCTGGTGCCGGGCTTTGAGGCCCCGGTCCTGCTGGCCTATTCGGCCCGCAACCGGTCGGCTTCCTGTCGGATCCCCTTTAGCTCCAGCCCGAAAGGCAAGCGGGTTGAAGTACGTTTCCCCGACGCGACAGCCAATCCTTATCTGGCGTTTTCTGCCATGTTGATGGCGGGGCTTGACGGTATCGAGAACAAGATTCACCCGGGAGATGCGATGGACAAGGATCTTTATGCCCTGCCGCCGGAAGAGCTGAAAGATGTGCCGACCGTCGCCGCTTCGTTAGGCGAAGCGCTGGCGGCCCTTGATACTGACCGTGAATTTCTGAAGAAAGGCGATGTCTTTTCCGATGACCAGATCGATGCCTATATTGAGCTGAAACAGGAAGAGATTGATACGGTAAGAGTCGTCCCCCATCCGGTGGAATTCAAACTCTATTATTCTGTCTAGGATTCTATTCCGTCAGGAATTCTGTTCCGTCCGGGATTCTGTGCAGGATTCCGTGTGGGATTCTGTGCGGGGATTCTGGTCCTAAATCCTGTTGACATTCAGAGATAAAACTGAATATACACTACTCGATTGGCCCCGGCCTTGGGGCTGGTGGTGGTGTTGGTAACGGAATTTTTATTGGTAATATTTCTTTCCGGGGATTTATAACAATGATATTCCCGTCATAATGGAACAGAAGAACCCGAATATTGACTTATTTTAAAAGCTATCAAGGGAAAGTAGAGGGCAAAAATATTAATTCCCGAACCTTGCTGGCCACCGATTATCTGAATCATTTCAACGAAATACATATGCTGATGGATATGTTGCCGACGATGCCGGATTGTCTGGAGGATATTTGTCAGTGGACCCCGAAAAGCTATCAGGAACATTTCAGGGACAGTGTGTTTACCGATAAAAATCTGGCGATTGAGGCTTATGCTCATTCCCCGGCTGAGTATCGTGAGTCTTTTGAACAGACCGTATCGCAGATGGATAATCTGCTCCTGCAGACCATAGCCCGGATAAAAAGTGAAGTAGACCGCCATGATATGGCAGCGGCGCAGAGAATTATTGACGACTACAGCCCGCGAATGATCGCCTTGATTGAAGCATGTGGTGCCATAATCAACGGCGAGAAACATGTGGCCCATCAGGATAGTATTGATCATTATTTTGACAGTAATGACGACAAGCTTGACGGTGAAGACCTGGCCCAAAGTGACATTGATGATCTTTTCGGCTAGGGCGTCTGGTGTGGGGTTAGCCCGTGGGGAATATCAGGGTAATCTCGGTACCAACCCCGATCTCGCTCTGAATCGAAAAATCACCGCCAAGCAATTCAACGAAAACCTTGACCAGTGGCAGCCCCAGCCCGGTTCCCTGCTGGGTGCGGACCAGATAGGAATCGACCTGACCAAAAGTCCGCATGGCAATCTTCAGCCCGTCTTCTGACATGCCTATGCCGGTATCGGCCAGGGTAATTTCCATGGTTCCGTTTTCCCGGGCCTGTGCGGACAGGGTGATGCGGCCGCCTTTCGGGGTGAATTTGACCGCGTTGCTCAATAAATTAAGAAAAATCTGCCGGAGCATGCGTTCATCCGACTGTAATGGCTGCAGGTCGTCGGCAATATGGGTGACGGTGGTTATCTCCCCCCGGGAGATAGAATTTCTGATCAGACGTAAACATTGTTCAACCACATCCTGAAGATAGACACTTTCAATCGTGGTGGTAAAATTTCCTGATTCCACTTTGGACAGGTCGAGGATATCATTGATAATTTCCAGCAGATGATGGCCACTGTCATTGATATCCCGGGCATATTCCGCGACCTTCTCGCGGCTGATTTTATTCCGGGGTGTGCCACAGATCAGATCGGAAAACCCGATAATGGCGTTGAGCGGCGTTCGAAGCTCGTGGGACATGCTGGCCAGAAATTCTGATTTGGCGCGGCTGGCCTTTTCGGCTTCAATCAGGGCTCTTTCCAACTGCTTATCCGCGATACTGCGTTCCCTCATATAGCGTATCCGGAATATGAAAAAAGTCATGGCCGCGATAAACAGTGTGAGTCCGGTCAAGCGGATTAATTTTATTTCACGGGGGAGGCTTTGCAGGGCAGCTTTCGGTATCGCGGAAATCTGCCACGATCCCCCCGGGACGTAAATTGGCAAGGTGATATTTCCATCATTGAAATCCTTTGGATTACCAAAAAATACTTTGCGCGTATGGCCCTCATTTTCCCTTCCCCGCAGGGAAATATCATATTCCCGATTTTTTGCCCGGATGGATTTAAATAACTTTTTTGCATCAATCAGAATTGATACCAGACCCCAAAAATCGCCAATGGCCTTGTTGCCGCTGTCCTCTGCCAGATAGATAGGAGCCCGGGCAATCAGAACATATTTGCCCTGTACCGAGATCAGGGGGTCGGTCATCACCTGTTCTCCGGTATCCATGGCCAGCAGGGCCAGATTCCGCTGTGTTGAAGATTTGCGATAATCCAGCCCGATAGCGGCCTCGTTCCCGGCATAGGGATAGACATATTTCACCACCAGATCGGGGGCGGCACCATAGCTGATAACATCAGATTTCTGCCGCAGCAGATTATGGGCGAAAATATCAAAATCTTTTTTATTAATTTTGGGATTTACCGAAATATAAGCCGCCAGCGCCCGGAGTTGAAAAAGGTCTTTACTCAGTTCATTTTCCAGCTTGGTCCTGATCATTGTCAGCATGTTCAGGGTATCCATGTTGGTTTTGCGGCTAAAATTATCCCGTTCCAGTTTTTCCGCATAAAGGGTAATGGCAATAATAATTACGCCGGTGGCAAGGCACAGGGCGATTGTCCAGTAATAATTTTGAAGGTATTTTTTATTAATCCGCCGGATAAAACGCAAGGCTGGTATTTTTAACATCTGGGTCCCTAGTGACAAGAAATTTTTATATTACGTTTTTCGAGATATTTCTGATGATACTCCTCCGCCGGACAGAAACGGCTGGCGGCAACAATTTCGGTGATGATCGGATCAGGCCACAGCCCGGCCATCTCACATTTCGTCCGCGATGCTTCTGCTGACTGTCGTTGCTGTTCCGAGTGGTAAAAAATTGCTGACCGATACTGGCTGCCCCGGTCCGGGCCCTGTTGATCGGGGGTGGTTGGATTGTGGAATTGCCAGAAAATGTCCAGTAACTGTTCGAAAGTGATCATCCCTGGATCAAAGTCGATCTCTACCGCTTCGGCGTGACCACTGGTGCCAGAACACACCCTTTCGTAATCCGGTTTTTCCAGATGGCCACCACAATAGCCCACAACTGTTGAGCTAACCCCTTCAATCTTGTCCAGATTCCGTTGAACCCCCCAAAAACATCCCGCCGCAAAGGTTGCTTTTTCCATATTTTTACTCCGCCTGTGTTATAGACCTACCCTATCCGTGGCTAAACTACAACCGGTTTTAGTCTTGGTCCGGCCTTCATTCGGCCCTTATTCGGTTGTTGTTTCCGGAGGGCGCGGGGATCAGGGCGCGGGGTCCGGGTTTTCCAGGTGGATGCGGTTTACTGCCTGCTCGATTTCGTCATTCCAGTCGGTTTCAAAGGCGGCTATATTCTGCCGCAACTGACTCAGGGTTGTCGCCCCGATGATTGACGCGGTAACGAAGGATCGGCTGTCAATAAATTTAAGCGCCAGCTGTACCGGGCTGATGCCGATATCTTTTGCCAGCGCCAGATATTGGCCAACCGCCACTTCGACCGCCGGTTTACGATAGCGATCGGCGAATTCAGGGAATAATTGCTGGCGGCTTCCCACCGGCAACTGACCGTTCAGATATTTGCCGCTCAGGCCACCGCCACCAAGCGGGGAATAGGCTAAAAGAGATAATCCTTCACGCAGGGAGACCTCGGCCAGCTCCCCTTCAAACAGGCGATTGAGCAGATTATAGGCATTTTGAATGGACTGAATTCGGGGCAGATTATCTTGTTCAGCATGATGCAGGCAGGTCATTGCCCCCCATGCGGTCTCGTTTGACAGGCCGACATGGCGGATTTTGCCCTGTTTGACCAGATCATCCAGCACCGCCAGCGTTTCGGCGAGCGGGACGACGTCCTTGTCGTCACTATGACTGTAGCCCCGGGAGTCAGAAAAGATATTGAGCGGCCGGTCGGGCCAGTGGAGCTGGTATAGATCAATATAATCGGTTTTCAGCCGTTTCAGGCTCTGCTCCAGCGCACAGGTAATCTGCTCCCGGTTAAGACGGGTAACAGGGCTATTTGGCCGGAACCAGTCATCTTCGCTGCGCCCGACAACCTTGGTGGCCAGGACAATCCGGTCACGCCCACCGCGCTCACGCAGCCAGTTGCCAATATATTGTTCGGTCAGGCCAAAAGTTTCCCGGCTTCGCGGCACCGGATATAATTCGGCGGTATCAAGGAAATTGACCCCTTCGCCGACGGCATAATCAATCTGGTCGTGGGCGTCCTGCTGCGAATTCTGCTCACCCCACGTCATGGTGCCGAGACAGACACGGGATACCCTGATGTCTGTCCGGCCTAATTTACTGTATCTCACCGCTACTCTCTTCTGTATAATTTTGTGAATACAGATATATGAGCAAACCGGGTAACTTTACAAGATAAATAATATTACCATAAATCATATCCGGGAATCATATCCGGGTGAAAAATTCAGGGCGGATAATCCCGGCTAGAATTTCATTCCGAGCGTGAGCCAGAGCTTTTTGACATTCACCTTCCAGCTATCCGCGGTATAGTCAGCATATTTTACCGCCACGCTATAATTCCTGTTAATTTTATAGGCCAGCAACAGGTCAATTTCGTTACCATAATGCTGGTTGCCGAACTGGGCAGTAAATTTATGGTAGGTCGCCACGGCTTTCAGCCCTTTGGCGGCACCATTAAATTTATAGACACCGGTAAAATAAAGGTCATTGAGCCCGGTTGCCGGTGTTTTGAGGAACTGGTCGGCCCAGCCGTTGAATTTATGCAGTGTTGCCAGCGGGGTCTTGAAGCTGGCGGTGCCATTGTCACTGCCAAGGGATTCCAGCCCGGCTTTCATGACGGCTCCGGCAATGCCGACCCCGCCGCCGATATGGAAATAATTCACCGAAAAGTTACCGGGATTGTTTTTGGTATTGGTCTGATTGGCATATTCGAATTGATATAACAGCTTTGCGTTGCCGGAAATTGCGGTCTTGCCAGCGAAGCGAACACCAAAGGTGTTGCTGGAAAATGCGGCAACGCTGCGGTTATCAAGCAGATAGGCATAGGCGGTAAGCTTGCCGAATTTGAGGCCGCTATAGTCAACATTGAACAGATGGGTGCGTGAGGAATGATCCCCCGCCGGGCTGCGGTTGCTAAAGATGCGGTTGACATTCCACACAAAGGCATAGAATATTTTGGTCTTGGGCAGGCTGTTATTAACCACGCTGACCGCATCCAGATTCTGGTCATCCTGACGCCAGCCGACGGTGCCGACAAAGCGCTGGGTCCCAAGATTGATGGATTGGCGGCCGACGCTGATTTTGGTGCCGTTAATGCCGCTATAGGACAGATAGGCCTGATTGACCTCGGTATGGCTCGGGTCGGCAATGACCGGATAGATATTGCCCTTGCCATTGATGGTATTGTTATAATTCTCATTTGCCAGATTTCGGCTGTCTTCCATCTCAAGGACCCCGGAAAAGCCATTATAAGACCCGGTTTTATAGCCGAAAATAGTGCGTATGGTCAGAGCGTTGGCCTTGTTGGCAAAATTCGCCTGATCAACATTTTCATTGCGTATCCGAACTTTCAGATAGACTTTACCACTGGTTACCGCATCAGACAGGCTTTTCGTCTGGTTTTGGCCGGCAAAAACAGATTGCGGGATCATGAGCAGGGCAGCGGTTGACGCCAGCAGGATATTTCTGGAAACTATGCGGGTGTATGTCATGGTTATTCCTCTGATTTAATATTATATTCTCTTTTTTTAATATTCCTCTGACATCATATTGATTTGACAAGGATCAAGTTTTTATCAAAAACAAAGTGAAATACAGTAGTTTCTGCGGGGGAAAGCCTAATAGATGTAAAGTTAATACATCAAATACTAAGAAATTCAGTTTATCGCAAAAACCGGGCCTGACCAAGATGAGTTATAATCTTTAATTTTGACTTATGTCAGGTAAATATGCACTATGAGCATATTTTAAGGGATTATGGTCAGCAATGAAATTTTTCTTAATATTAATCTCTGTTCTCTTTCTTGGCGGATGTGCGACCGGCAATCGAAGTTCCGTGGTCAAATCATCTTCAGCCCCTACCGAGATTATTATCAGTATGGATAAGGATGGGAATTTTACCCCTAAGAAAAACGAGGCTGATAAAAGAAACCGTGCTCTTCTTGCCAAAGCATATGATGCTCTCAAAGACGGCAAGCAACAGGAAGCAATAGATAAATATTTAAACCCTGTAATTGCCGACTTCGAAAAAATTTATCCGGGAAAATCCACAATTGTTTACAGTGCCCGGGATCAGATGGAAGCCCTGCTC
>JAADGA010000044.1 GCA_013152615.1 Alphaproteobacteria bacterium | reverse complement strand
AATTCCACCAATACCAGTTCACCGTCCCTGGCACCGTTCCAGTCACTTTTGGCAATCTGATAGTGATTGCGGTCCTTTTTGTCGGTTGGCTGAACCCGCGCCGTAGTGTCATCCTCAATCTGAAAAAGCCCCATGGCCAGAGTGGAGGTTCGCTCAAGTTTGCGGATGATGCGGCCGATATAGGATAATTCCTGACGCTCCCGGTCACGGGTGAGGCGCACCAGCAGCCGGTCGTGGATACCGACGTTGCCGCCGTGTTTGTCATCGGCAAAAATTGTAATGGCTGGCGGGGAGCCGGTGTCTTGCCAGTTCTGCGGCCGGGCGACAAGATCCCCCATGCGGTCAACAGCGCTGATTTCAACCACACAGACCGCAGGCAATTCGCCGTCAGGCTGGGCTTTTTTACCTTTTTTTACCAATTTGTTCCGGGTTCTGTTTGATGTCATCTTCAGGCCTTGGGTTTTTTCTTCCGCACCGGTTTTTTCTTCTGTACCGGTTTTTTCTTTTGCGCGGGCTTTTTCTTTTGTATGGGCTTTTTCTGGCCTTTCGCCAGTCGGGCGGTAATCAGCTCTACGGCTTCGGCCAGGGTAATGGTCTCCGGATGCTTGTCCTTGGGGATGGTGGCGTTGGTGCGCTTGTGTTTGACATAGGGACCGTAGCGGCCCTCATAGACATTGACCGGCTCGTTGTCATCGGGGTGAGGGCCAAGTTCCCGGATTGGTCCGGCGGCACCGCCCTTTTTCTTCTTTGCTTCGGCCAGCAGGTCGACGGCACGGTTAAGGCCGAGGGTAAAGACATCCTCAGCGTCCTTCAGGCTGGCGTAGAGGCCGTTATGGGCGACGTAGGGGCCATAGCGGCCAATGGCGGTTTTGATCACCTTGCCGTCTTCGGGATGATCGCCGACGACCCGGGGCAGCGATAATAATTGCAGTCCCTTTGCCAGATCGACAGCGTCTGCCGCCATGCCCTTGGGGATTGAGGCCCGTTTGGGTTTCTCCTTCTTGTCCGCCGGTTCCCCCAACTGGACATAGGGGCCGAAACGGCCGCTGCGCACCGTGATCTCCATGGAAGTTTCCGGGTCAATACCGAGGACCCGGGGGCCGTCGTCCTGGGGGCCATTGCCGTTGTCATGGTTCATTTTGCGGGTATAGCTACAGTCCGGATAGTGGGAACAGCCGATAAAAGCGCCGTAGCGGCTGGTTTTCAGGCTGAGAGTGCCATCATCGCATTTTGGACAGGCGCGGGCGGGGCTGCCATCCTCGCGCTCGGGGAAAATAAACGGTGCCAGAACCTGATTGAGGCATTCAAGAACATCAGATACCCTGAGTTCCTTTGTCCCCTCTATCGCCGGGTAAAATTCACGCCAGAAATCGGCCAGAACCGTTTTCCACGGGATTTCCCCGTTGGACACCCGGTCGAGCAATTCTTCCATATCGGCGGTAAAATCATATTCGACATAGCGGGCAAAATAATTTTCCAGAAAGGCGGTGACCAACCGCCCCTTGTCTTCGGGGATAAAGCGTTTTTTATCCATGATCACATAATTGCGGTCGCGCAGCACCGTCAGGATCGAGGCATAGGTTGACGGTCGGCCAATGCCGAGTTCCTCCATCTTTTTGACCAGCGAGGCTTCGGTAAAGCGGGGCAGGGGTTCGGTAAAATGCTGTTTGGTGACAATCTTGTCCTGATTAACCGACTCGCCCTGTCCGAGTTTGGGCAGACGGTTGTCTTTATCGTTGGCCTCAACGTCATCGCGGCCTTCCTGATAAAGCCTGAGAAAGCCGTCAAAAATCTGTACCGAGCCACTGGCGCGCAGGCCGGTCTGATTATCCGCTGATGAGATATCGACGGTTGTCCGTTCGAAAGCGGCATCGGCCATCTGGCTGGCGATGGTGCGTTGCCATACCAGCTGATACAGCCTGCGCTGGTCCTCATCCTGCTGTGCGCTGAGGGTTTTTGGCAGCCGGTCCGGTCTGGTTGGGCGGATTGCCTCATGGGCTTCCTGGGCGTTCTTGGCTTTGGTTTTATAGCCGCGTGATTTCACCGGGACATAGCGGTCGCCATATTCAGAGGCAATGATGCTGCGGCAGCCTGCCACCGCTTCCAGCGCGATTGAAACCCCGTCGGTTCTCATATAGGTAATCAGGCCGGCTTCATAAAGCTTCTGCGCGCATCGCATGGTGCGCTGGGCATCAAAGCCGAGCTTGCGCGCGGCCTCCTGTTGCAGGGTCGAGGTGGTAAAAGGCGGTGACGGGCTTCGGCGCGCGGGTTTGCTGTCAACGGCGGTGATGGTAAAGCGGGAATCCTGTACCGCCTGCTCGGCGCGGTGTGCGTCGCTGGCTGTGGTCAGGGTAAATTTCTGCAGTTTCTTGCCCTCAAGCCGCGACAGGCGGGCGCTGAATTTGGCGTTGCTTTCATTCAGCAGGCTAACATCGACTGTCCAGTATTCTTCCGGGCGAAATTGTTCAATTTCCAGTTCGCGGTCACAAATCAGCCGGAGCGACACCGACTGCACCCGCCCGGCGGAGCGCGAACCGGGCAGCTTGCGCCATAGCACCGGCGACAGGTTAAAGCCGACCAGATAATCCAGCGCCCGCCGCGCCAGATAGGCATCAACCAGCGGTATGTCAATATCGCGCGGATTTTTCATCGCGGTCAGGATCGCCGTTTTGGTAATTTCATTAAAGACAACGCGTTTGACGCTGATGTTTTTCATCAGGCCGCGTTTCATTTTCAGCAGTTCCAGCACATGCCATGAAATGGCCTCACCCTCCCGGTCCGGGTCGGTCGCGAGGATCAGCTCATCCGACGACTTGGTGGCGTCGGCAATGGCTTTGATGCGCTTTTTGGCATCACTGTCGGCTTCCCAGATCATGGCGAAATCATTATCGGGGTCGACAGAGCCATTTTTCGACGGCAGGTCACGAACATGACCGAAACTCGCAAGTACGGTATAATCTTTGCCCAGATAGCTATTAATTGTTTTGGCTTTCGCCGGAGATTCGACTACGACTGTTTTCATATTTATATTTCTGTAATGGTTAAATATTTCATGGGCTTTACTCTTTTGTTCAGCAAAAAGCTACCCTGTTTCCGGGATAGCGGCTAATTTCCCCGGCAAGTTCCAGCTCCAGCAACACCGACTGAACCATGGCGGAACCCAGGTCAGCCTGCCTGATCAGGTCATCGACAGCCACCGGTGTATGGGATAATTTATCGTGGATTTGCTGACGGGCCTGCGCAAAACGGGTATCATCAACCGGCGTTTCCGGATAAATATTATCAAAAAAATCATAGGCCGGTTCGGCAATGGTTTTTGTCGCCATCATCTGTAAAACCTCGAGAATATGCGCCGCATTTTCCACCAGAACCGCCCCCTGGCGGATCATGTCATTGGGGCCTTTCGCCCGCGGGTCAAGCGGCGACCCCGGCACCGCGAAAACCTCCCGCCCCTGTTCAAGGGCCAGCCGGGCGGTAATCAACGATCCGGATTTATGGGTGGCCTCGACCACCAGAAGCCCGGCGGCAAGGCCGGAAATAATCCGGTTGCGGCGCGGGAAATGCCGGGCCTGGGGCTGGGTACCAAGTGGCATCTCCGACAGGATAAGGCCGCAGCTTTTTATGGCGTCATAAAGCCGGTCATTTTCCCGTGGATAGATCACATCGACGCCGCCCGCGACCACGGCAATGGTGCCGCTCTCAAGGGCGCCCTGATGAACCGCACTGTCAATGCCGCGCGCCATGCCCGATGAAATAATATAACCGGCCTGTCCCATGTCCCGGGCCAGCGTGGTTGCCAGCCGACTGCCTGCCGCCGAACAGTTGCGCGCCCCGACCATGGCGAAAATCCTGCTTTCCAGCAGATGCGGATGACCCAGCGCCATCATCACCGGCGGCGCATCCTCTGTCGCCATCAGCGCCTCCGGATAGAGCGTGTCGCCGTAAACGATCAGGCAGCCGCCGAGTGCCGCCAGTTCTTCTATTTCCCGGTTAATGTCAGCCGGTCTGGCCGTGACAAAATTCTGCTTCCGGCCGCCGCGCCGGGCAAGCCCCGGCAGCGCCGCAAGCGCCGTCACCGCGCTATCATATTTTGAAATCAGGTGACGAAAAGTGACCGGCCCGACATTCTCGGTCCGAATCAACTGCAATCGGGCGATCTTTTCTTTCTGGCTTAGCGGTCTTCTCGTTGATGATGCCGGCATTTATCCCCGATCCCGGATGTTATTTTTTGCCAATTCCGGGTTCGCTCCCGGAAAGCAGGCGTTTAATGTTATCTTTATGGCGGATAAAAATCATAATACACAACAGGCCGGTAAAAATTGCAAGGTCTGAATTTCTGAAAATGAAAAAACTGTAAACCGGGGACAATGCCGCCATAATCAGCGCCGACAGCGAGGAAATGCGAAATATCATGGTGACCACACCCCAGGTCAGAGCGCACAGAATACCCAGCGGCAAGTTTATTGCGAGCAACGTGCCGAGGAAGGTCGCCACCCCTTTGCCTCCCCGAAATTTCAGGAAAACCGGATAGAGATGCCCGAGAAAGGCCCCGCCGCCAGCGACATAAAACGATAATTCATTATTAAAAAAACGATAGCTCAGCCATATCGCCACCGCGCCCTTGCCGCCATCGAGCAGCAATGTTTCCAGCGCCAGTAATTTGTTGCCGGTTCTAAGCACGTTGGTCGCCCCGATATTGCCGGAGCCGGTGGTGCGCAGATCCTCCAGACCCGCGAGCCGGGTCAGGATGAGGCCAAACGGCAGCGAGCCAAGAAGATAGCCGCCGAGCAGGCTGATAAATACAGGAAGGATGATCATGGGGCATACTCGAATATTGTTTTACCACCGATAATTGTTCTCAGGATACGTCCCTGTATCGGTCGGCCATCAAACGGGGTATTCTTGGTCAGGGACACCATTTTCTCCGGATCAATCCGGTAAGGCACATCCGGGTCAAACAGGCACAGATCCGCCGGGGCACCTTTTTTCAGAACCCCGCTGTCAAGGCCGAGGATGCCCGCCGGATTACAGGTCATCCGCGCGAGAATATCCAGCAGCGGGATCAGCTTGTTGTGATAAAGCTCCAGCGCCACCGGCAGCATGGTTTCAAGGCCGATCACCCCGGCCTCCGCCAGTTCATACGGCACCCGCTTGCTTTCCGGGTCTTCGGGGTCATGGCCGCTGACGATGACGTCAATGGTGCCATTTTTCAGCGCGTTAACCACCGCAACCCGGTCATCCTCCGCCCGTAGCGGCGGTGACAGCTTGGTAAAGGTACGATAGTCCTCTATGGCATACTCATTAAGGGAAAAATGGCTGACCGCGACCCCGGCGGTGACCGCCATGCCGGATTCTTTGGCGGCGGCAATGACGTCGATACTGTCCTGACAGGTAATCTGGGCCGCGTGATAGCGGCACGGGTTGGACTTTAACAGCCGGATATCACGCTCCAGCATGATGGTTTCCGCTGCCGTCGGAATACCGGGCAGCCCGAGCCGGGTCGCCAGCGCACCCGCATTCATACAGCCGCCGTCGCTTAACTCCGGCACCGCCAGATGCTGAATAATCAGGGCATCGAACATCGCGGCATATTTCAGCACCCGGGTCATCAGCGCCGGGTTGGCAACCGCCTTGTTGCCGTCGGTAAAGGCCCTTACCCCGGCGTGGCTCATCAGGCCGATTTCGGTCATTTCCCGGCCCTCAAGCTGTTTGGTAATGGCGGGGAAAGCGATGAAATTAACCCGGGCCTTGCGCGCGCGGTTTTCGAGATATTCAACCCGCGCCATGTCATCAATAATCGGGTCGGTGACCGGCTGAACGCAGACGGTGGTGACGCCGCCGGCGGCGGCGGCCTCGCCGGTATTTATAATTGTGTCCTTGTAATCCGCCCCCGGAACCCCGACGAAAACCCGCATATCAATCAGGCCGGGACACAGGCATTTGCCCATGCAGTCAATGACTGCCGCCTCTTCGGGCGCGTCAATCCGCTGGCCCAGTTCGGCAATTTTATCATCACAGGTCATGATCTCGCCGATCATGTCCATTCCACTCGCCGGGTCGAGCAGCCGGGCATTTTTATAGAGGGTGTAAAGACTCATATTTCCATCCCCGGTTTTTTTGTTTGATGGTGGGGCCTACCGCTCGTACCCTCGCTACTTGAGGCCCCCCCGCATCCGTCGGATGCTCCCCCCCCCGGATTTCTTTTCTTCTGGGTGAGCAGGTCGAGGCAGGCCATGCGGACCGCGACCCCCATTTCAACCTGTTCCTGAATGGCGCTGCGGATCAGGTCGTCGGCAACGGCGGCATCAATTTCAACCCCGCGGTTCATCGGCCCCGGATGCATGACCATGGCATCGGTTTTTGCCACCGATAATTTGTCGTAATCCAGCCCGTAAAGGGTAAAATATTCGCTGATTGACGGGAAATAACCCCCATGCATCCGTTCGGTCTGCAACCGCAGCATCATGACAATATCACAGCCCTCAAGCCCCGGCTTCATATTGTGAAAAACTTCCACACCGAGCGCACTGATATTGGCCGGAACCAGCGTCGACGGGCCAATCACCCGTACCCTCGCCCCCATGATGTTGAGCAGGTGAATGTTGGAGCGCGCCACCCGGCTATGCAGCACATCGCCACAAATGGCCACGGTAAGTCCGGCAATCCGGCCTTTGCGCCGCCGAATGGTCAGGGCGTCAAGCAGCGCCTGTGTTGGATGCTCATGCTTGCCGTCACCGGCATTGAGCACGGCGCAATTGACTTTGCGTGACAGCAGCTTGACCGCGCCGGAACAGCCGTGGCGCACCACCAGCAGGTCCGGCTGCATCGCGTTCAGGGTCGAGGCGGTATCAAGCAGGGTTTCGCCCTTTTTGATTGATGAGCCGCTGCTCGACATATTGATGACATCGGCACCGAGCCGTTTGCCCGCAAGCTCAAACGACATCCGGGTTCTGGTCGAATTCTCATAGAACAGATTTATCTGGGTGAGGCCGGTCAGGATGTCGGCTTTCTTATTGGTTTTCCGGTTCTGTTCGGCATATTTATCGGCTAGATCAAGAATATAGTTGATCGCCTGCTGGTCCAGCCCCTCTATACCCAGAAGATGCTGATGGGGAAATAGTGCCGTCCTGTCGGCCTGCGACATGCTTCAGTCCTTGAAATTATTCATTCTTATTACTGAAAAGATATTTTATAGGAGGAAGGGGCTGGAGAAGCAACCCAATTCAGTGCCGGGCTATTTTATCCAGCGCCCCTTGCAGGATATAGGCGGCGGCCAGTTTATCAACCACTTGCCGCCGACGTTTTCGGCTGGTATCGGCCTCAAGCAGGGTGCGGGTGACGGCAACTGTCGACAGCCGTTCATCCCACAGCGCAATCGGAATATCCATTTTTGTGAGAAAATTGGTGACAAACTGCCGGGTTGACTGACAGCGCGGGCCTTCACTGCCGTCCATATTGAGCGGGAAACCCAGAATTATGCCGCCGACATCCTGTTCGGTAATGATGGTGATCAGCCGGTCGGCATCTTTGGCAAATTTACTGCGCCGGATGATTTCCATCGGGGTGGCAATGGTGCGCATAATGTCCGACAGCGCAATACCGATGGTCTTGCTGCCCAGATCAAGCCCAAGCAGCCGCTGTCGGTTTTTCAGATGAGACGCTATTTCATTTATATCCACAAGCATGAGCAGGGTTATACAAAAGAAAGAGCCAAAAAGTATATTTTAAAATTTCCCGCTTGATATTTTGGCAAAAAAAGCCCAGCATAAGGGCAATTCCAAGGGGTGCTTTGTGATCAAGCTGAGACCCTGCCGGAGCATGTTTGCTTCAAGCAGTGACCCTTTGAACCTGATCCGGGTTGTACCGGCGGAGGGATGGAATGATGTCGTTACCTTTCCCCCTCCCCGTAAATGCCGGATTTCTTTAAAAATTTAAGGACATCCATAGTCATGAATATTCACAGCAAGCCGGAAAAGATAGAGGTGAGTACCGGGCCGCTGCCGGCCTCGCGCAAGATTTACGTCGCGGGTACAGTGGCACCGGATATCAGGGTGCCGATGCGCGAAATTACCCTCCATCCAACGGCGAATGAAAAACCGGTGCGGGTTTATGATACCTCCGGCCCCTATAGCGATCCGGCGGTGGAGATCGATATCTATAAAGGCCTGCCGCCGGTACGGGCCGGCTGGATACGGGCGCGTGGTGATGTTGAGGAATATGATGGCCGTGTGGTAAAATCCGCGGATAACGGCCATGCGAGCGGCAAACATCTTGCCGAAGAATTTCCGGTAAAATATCGGCCACTCCGGGCGAAAAAAGGCCAGAATGTCACCCAGATGGACTATGCCCGGCGCGGCATAATCACCCCGGAAATGGAATTTATCGCCATCCGGGAAAATATGGCGCGGGTCGATGCCGGCAAGGATTATAAAAAAGATGGCTATGCCGAGGATTTCGGTGCCAATATTCCCGATGAAATTACCGCCGAATTCGTCCGTTGTGAAGTGGCCGAGGGTCGCGCCATCATTCCGGCCAATATCAATCACCCCGAGGCCGAACCGATGATCATTGGCCGTAATTTTCTGGTCAAGATCAATGCCAATATCGGCAATAGCGCCGTCGCCTCCTCGATCGCGGAAGAAGTCGAGAAAATGGTGTGGTCAACCCGCTGGGGCGGCGATACCCTGATGGACCTGTCAACCGGCCGCAATATTCATAATACCCGCGAATGGATCATCC
>JAADGA010000043.1 GCA_013152615.1 Alphaproteobacteria bacterium | reverse complement strand
CGCGAACATGTTCTGAACCAGATTATTGCCACCATTCGCAATATGGTCAATCCCGCCGATATGCTGCAAAATGCCCTCGCCGCAACTCTGGAGGGGATTGAGGCCACCGGCGGTTGCATCATCCAGAAAATACGTCACCAGAATGACGGTCCTGGCGCAGAGGTCAAGGGGCAGCAGGGTCGCCTGATCCCGCAGGCGATGATGTCCGCCCTGTGCCGCAAAGCACGGGAGATGTGGTCCCTGCCCCAGGGTCCGAGGGTGCAAAATCTGCAGATTGACGATCATCAGATACTGATGGGACTGACCCGCCATCATGGCATTGATAACGGGGCTATTTTCCTGATCCGTGACCAGACAACAGCATGGCATGAAGATGAAGTCTATCTGTTCGACGGCATTACCACCCATCTGGGCATTGCGGTTGAACAGGTTATCACCCATGAAGAGCTCGAACGTCTGGCCTTTACCGATGAACTGACCGGGCTGCTGAACTGCAGGGCCTTTTGCAGGGAGGTGGAAAAACGCCTCCACCACCAGAAAAGAAGCCGCAAAGCCGGTGCCTTGCTCTATCTCGATCTCGATAATTTCAAGAATGTCAATGACAGTAGAGGCCATGCCCATGGTGACCTGATCCTGCAACAACTGGCACAGACTATAAAGGATAATATCCGGGTGGGTGACTATGCCGCGCGGCTGGGCGGTGATGAATTCGCCATCTGGCTCGATGAAATTTCCGAGAAAGAGGCGCTGGTCAAGGCCAGTAATTTTGTTGTTGCCGCACGCGGATTATCACAATTGGCCGCGGTTGATGATCCCCAATTATCCCTGTCCATCGGCATCGCCATCTGCCTTGCCGATAACCGGCAGAGCTATGATGATCTGATGAAAAATGCGGATAAAGCCCTCTATCAGGTAAAAGCCGCCGGTAAATCGGCCTGCCTCGTCTATGATCCGCAAAGAAGGGATGGCGGCCAGAATGCTTAAAAATATATTGCAAAGGCTGTGGGGCAGGTCAGACCGGAAATATTCCTATGAAGAGGCACGGCTGGTGCTGGAAAAACAAAATAATCGCGAAAAATCGAGGCTGGCGGAACATGAGGATACCAAGCCTGAAATTCTCTATTATCTGGCCAGCGACAAATCTGCCGAGGTCCGGCGCAAGATTGCGCGAAACACCAGTACTCCCCAGCAGGCTGACAGCATTCTGGTGCGGGATGATGATGTGGATGTGCGGCAGGAACTATCGCGAAAAATTGCCCGCATGTTACCGGATCTGGGCGCAGACGAGGTCACCAATATTCGGGAAAAGGCTATCGAAATACTGGAAATTCTGGCTAATGACCAGTTTCCGCAGGTGCGCCGGATTATCGCGGAAGAACTGAAAACATATGATTGCGTACCCAAATATATCATTATGCGTCTGGCCAATGATGATCAGTTGGAGGTCTGTGCGCCGGTTCTGGAATATTCACCGATGCTCAGCAGCGAGGATCTGAAGGAGATTATTGCCGCGACCACCGTCGACGGGGCGCTCAAGGCGATTGCCAGCAGAGCGCATGTCGATGAAGATGTCTCAGATGCCATCAGCGTTTCCCTTGATATACCGGCAGTGACCGCGTTGCTGGCCAACAAGAATGCCCAGATCAGGGAATCGACGCTGGATGCGATCATTGATCAGGCGGCCGAAGCCGAGCAGCTTCATCACCCTCTGGTCACCTGTGCCAATCTGTCCATTCGGGCCATCCGGCGCATTGCCGGTTTTGTCGCCTCTTCACTGGTGAACCAGATGATCAGTTCCTATGATCTTGATGAAACCATTGCCGAGGATCTTTTAAGCCGGGTCAGGAAGCGCATTAAAGCAACCGGCCTTGACGCCGAAGACAAGGACACTCTGGAAAATCAGGCCCAAAAATTCCATCAGCAGGGCCTGCTTGATGACGCCTTCATTGAAAATACCATCAAGAACCACCAACGCGAACTGCTCCGTCTTTGTCTGGCACAAATGGCAAAAATGCCGCTGAGGTCGATTGAGAAAATTCTGAATAGCAAAAAACCCCGCCGGGTGATTGCGCTGGCATGGCGCTGCGAACTGAATATGCGGACCGCGATTAAAATTCAGCTGGAAATATGCTGTATCCCGTCAAATCTGGTGCTTTATGCCAAGGATGGCCATAAATTCCCGCTGTCCGAAGCCGAAATGAAATATGATCTGGCGCTCTATGACGGCGGGGCCTGAAACGCCGTTACCGCCTGGCCAGCACGGGTACTTTAGAAATCATACACGGATACTCTAGAAATCATAATGAAGTGCGGTGAAGATATTGCTGTTATTTTTTAACTGGCCAAAGAAACTGAAAATACGCGTACCATAAAAAATATTGCCGCCGGCGGAGATTTTTAAATTATCGGTGATTTTATAGGATATGTTCAGCCGCAGATAGCCATCCCGGTCGGTCGGGGAATAGAAATTAAACAGGCCGACCGTCATATCCTGATTCATCAGTAATTTACGCAGCCGCAGGGTAAAAACATGCCGGTTTCTGCTGTCCACGATCGCTGCTGCGGGCAGTGAGGCCAGATATTGGCGGTAGTCCAGTTTACGTTCGAGATAATATTGTACCGAGGCGGTAAATTGCGGCGCGATTTCCTGCTCGTAACCGGCCAGAAAGCGGAATTCATCATTGCGGACCAGCGGATTTGTCGCCGCGCCAGCCGCACTTTTATAATAGCCAACCTCCGCCGAGGCAATGCCGCGATATAGCGGTCCGCGGACACTGGCACCAAACACCTGAAGCTTGGGAAAAATTGCCTGTCCGGTGGTTCTGTTCTGGCCCGCCGGGCTTTTCCAGAAACCATTATAATAATATAATGCGGTCTCATAGGCACCGAAAGAGCGGTAAAACCGCAGCGCCACTTCATCATCCCGGAACCATTTATCCGGGCGGGCGGCGAAGACCGGATTGTTCCGGCCACTGAGATGGCCACGCGCCCGGTCAAAAAAGGAAATGCGGGTGCCGTCAATAAAGCGGTCGGCATTAAAGCGCGGCGTATAGACAATATCCAGATTATAATCGCCGAAGAAAAAGGCGGTTTTGATGGCATCGGACGGCGCTTTCAGATAGTCATTATCGCGACCAACAAAAAAGCTGTTCCAGTCTTTGGGAAAAAGATCATTGATAAACAGCAGATCCCCGGTGCCCCAGGTTAAGATCTGGCGGCCAATCTTGACATCCATAAAGCTGAACGGGCTGAAGACCAGATTTGCCTCCCGGATATCGACAAAACCCTGCCCGGTTTGCAGGTTAAGCGCATAATTATCCTGTACCGGGTCATAAATAAAGTCGGTGACCAGATTAGCCGTCAGATTACTGAAGTCTTTTTCAATGCCGATCTGCAGTCGGGTTTCGCCGATACTGGTTTGCTTCTCATAGGGATCATTCTGCAGGCGGGTGCCGATCCGGCTTTCGATAAAGCCGCTGAGATCAAAGGGCAGGCCGTCATCCTCGCCAAGGGTTGTGGCCGCGGGCATGGTCGACAGCCCACTCAGCCCCTGCGGCAGTTTAATCTCCTGTGCCAGCACCCCTTGCGGCAGGATCATCAATATTAGGGCAACAATGGTCCGATACATAGGCTATCTCAAATATTTTATTTTATCTTGAATGGCGGCTTTTTATCTCAAATATTTTCTGGGAACCTTGCGCAGATAACGTTCGGTGAAAATATTATCCGGCAGACCAATATTATACTTGACCTCGCTATAGCTCATCAGGGTTTTGCCGCCGGTCTGAAGATTTTCCATAACCGAAGAAATCACGGTCGGATAGCCTGCAACCATCGCCACTTTCAACGCGGCATAGCGGCGCAGCACCTTGCCCTTCGCATCGTAATATTCGACTTTCAGCGGCAGGAATGTCGCCTTGTGAATCCAGCTTTTATAAGAGGCGAATTCCACCGAATTCGGGTCCTTGGGTTTATTCTCAATCACATAATAATTTTTATTCTGGCTGACAATTTTGTGACTGTCAGCATTGATATCACGGCCAGAGACATCCTCGTAAAAGAAATTCGAGCCGACAAAACTGGTCCGCTGGTCACTGGCGGCAATGCGTTTTACCAGATCAAGCGCGGGCAGATACAGCCAGCGGTCGTCATCGCGGCCAATATGCTTGATCACCATAAAAACCATTTTTTTGACATCTGCCGGTCTGGTGAAATAAACATAGAATTTCTGTTCACCGTCGGTCTTGCCCTCATCCTTGCGCAGGATGACAAATTGCCGGATACGCGTGCGGCCCTGAGAATCTATGATCCGCATTCCGACCGTCGCCCGGCCATCCTTGCCCTGATAATAGGACATGTGATTGGCTTTTTTAACAATGTCCATTGCCGTCAGCGGCGCGGGGTTTTTGACTCCCTGCGCTTGAGCAACTGCCGGAACGGTCCATAAAAACGACAGCAGCAGCAGTAATTTTATTTTATGGTTCATGTTACATCCTTTTGGTTTTCTTTTTTAAATAACAGACCTTCAAATATCCGCATTAAGGCCGGCAGGATAGTCAATGTTGCCACCCCGGCCAGAATCAGGATCGAGGAGATAAACACCCCGACCGTCTTGTAGGGGGTGAGCGGGGCCATCAGCAGCGGCATAAAGCCGACACCAATGACAATGACATTGCGGGTGATCGCCCGGGCCGGCTCACTGAACATGGCCACCGATGTTTCCTGCCAGTTGGAAAATTTCTTGCGCATTTCCCGGCCCCGGGCGAGGAAATGAATGGCATAATCGACCGCAAGCCCGAGACTGAGCGAGGATAACACCGCCACCGGCATATCATAATCCTTGCCGATCAGGCCAATGATGCCATAGATCATACCGATGGTGAAGGTCAGCGGAATCATCGCCAGAATCCCCCATGATATCGACCGGAACAGGATAATCATCATAATCAGCACGGTAATGAAGCTGCCGGCAAAAGCCCGGGCCATACCGCTGACCATCTTGTCCTGCCAGATGACATTGATATAGGTCAGACCGAACCATTTATGGCTCAGGTTATCCGGCGGCGGGTTATCGCGGAAATACTGGTTGACCTTGCTGATCAGGGCACTCATATCGCGGTTATCGCCGCTCTTGAGCTGGAGCCACAGATTGGTTTTGCGGTAATTCGGGGTGACAAAATGCCACAGATCCTGTGGACGGTGGCTATTCTGAAAGGTGATCAGGGTTTCGGCAACGGCGGCACGACTATTCGGGATAGTATAATCCTTTTCATTGCCCATCAGCAATTCACGATGGACGGTTTTGACCACATCCGCCAGACTGTTACTTTTGCCGACCAGCCCGGTAGTCTGCAAATAAGCCTGCAAGCGGCTCATATAATTCAGCACCTTCGGGTCCTTGAAGATTTGATCTTTGGCCAGATAGTCACCGATCCAGGTCAGGGATGAATCCCAGCTGTCCCAGTCTTGATCCGAAACCGTCTTCATCCGTTGCTCTATTTTTTCACTCAACAGGTTAATCATCTGCTTTCTGCTCTTGGACAACGCCCGCAGGCTATCCACCTGTGGTGCCATTTCCTTCAACGGGGCCAGCGGTTGTGACAGCATATCGGCTTTCAGTTTTTGAGCATAGGTGGTGAGGCTGACCGTCTTCTGTCCGTCTTTCAGCACCAGATAGGCCATGTAAGTGCCGGCGAAGCGTTTATTTAATTCCCGGTCGGCAATGCGGATTTCGTGACCCGGGGCGAACCATTTGACCGGATTGTCATTAACCACAATCTTGGTAATGCCGTACCACGCGACCCCCGCCAGAATGATCACAATAATCATGATCATCTTGGCCCCGCTATAGGTCAGGCGCCCGGTTGCATTCAAAATCCTGACCATCGGACCATGATCATTACCGGCACTCTCGCACATGCCGAAATTGGCAAATTTTGATTCCGGCATCAGCATGATATAGGCCGGAATCAGGGTCACCGTCAGCAGCCATGCCATCATCACCCCGATGGAGACGAAAAGACCGAACGTCTCCACCGGCGGAATCGGCGTAAGCGCGAGCGAGGCAAAACCGACCGCTGTGGTCAAGGTGGTATAAAACATCGGTGCCGACAGCGACTTCATCACATGTTTAATGGTTTTTTTACGATCCTTGAACACCGGATAACGGTCATAGAAATCACTGAGAATATGAATGGCATCCAATACCGCGATCGGCATGATAAAAATCGGGATCATGCTGCTCATGATATGAACCGGATAACCGGTTACAATAAGTAACCCCATGGTGAAGATCACCGATATCAGCGCGACAATCATCGGCGATATCACCAGCGAGGCTTTCTTGAAGAAATACCACATCAGCAGGAAAATCAACAGCATCGCCATCGGCGCGGAAACCGCCATCTGAACGAACATCTCAACCCCGAAAGTATCCTGCGCCACCGGCAGGCCGGTGATATAATAGCGGTCACCGTTTTTGGCAAATCCGGCAATTTTTGCCTTTAATTTCTGCGCGACATTATAACTGATATTCTTGTCGGTGATCGGGATATAGAGCGCGATCGCCTTGCCATCCGCCGACACCACGGTGCCATTCAGCAGCGGAATATTCTGTGCTTTCTTGCGGATGCTCAAGGCCTCGGCATCGGTCTTGGGCGGCGTTCTCATCAGCCATTCGAATTTGACCACCCCCGGTCCGCCGGGTTCCATATTATCCACCGTTGACGGTGCCATAACATCGACCGAGACCACGCCCTCAGTCTTGCCCTGCTTGTTTTTCCACTGGATATTTTTGGCAAATTTCGTCAGGGCGTAAATATCGGCAAGCGATTTCTTGTTAAACACCCCCTGGGGATTGGATTTATTGACCACCCCGACCACAATCATGTCATGGAGGGAAAATACCTTTTTCTGGGCATCATGATAAAGCCGCACCGGTTCATTCGGTGACAGCATATTTTCCGGGTCGGTATCAACCCGGAGCGCATTGAGCATCGGAAAATATGTTGGCCACAGGCTGGGCAATACCACCAGAGTGATCAGCACCGCACTCAGCAAACCACTGATCCAGAAAAAAAGTTTGGGACGTTTTATCGCGGCGTTGGAAATATGTATCATCGGTATCTCATATTCTTCTCTGGGTTATCTTTGACAGCCCTCCCCGGGGGGGCAACGTTAAACTTGTTGTCAGGAAAAGGCACAACCGGGTTTTACCCCGAGCTTTTTCAAAATCATGGCCAATGGGCAAAAGCCGGTAAAGGCTGACTGTAGCATATTCAGGCCGACAAAGGCCGCCAGTGCAAACCAGTAAACATTAACCATTAACCCCAGGGCCAGACTTAGCAAAATCATTATGCCGGCAAAGGCAAAAACTATACGATCTAACGCCATTTTAATCTCCTTTTCTCAATTTGTTTGCAGAAACCGGACAGCTGTTCAGGCCGAACAACCTATAGGCCGGACACCAGCCAACCAGCGCGGTTAGCAGTGGCACCACGCCAATCCAGCTCCACGGGGTGAAATAGCCGCCAATGGCCAGGCCAATCAAAATAATACCGGCAATTATCCGTATTATTTTATCAAGCTTTCCAATATTTGGTTTCATTCTGCATCTCCTGTTTGAAATCATTTTCACTCAGTACCGGTGAGTAAACCATAAAATACCAGCAAAATAAGTGATAGAAGTCACATAAGCTAAATTTAATCTGCCGCCGCCTGAAGTCCGGTGCGATCAAGAATTTCAATCATACCGCGCCCCAGCCGGATCAGATGCGCTCGTTCAAAAACTTTTAGCTGGCGGCTGACCACCTCGCGTACCGAGCCGAGTTCCAGCGCAATATCCTGATGGGTGGCTTCAAACGGATTGTTTTTCCGGTCGAGCAATAATTGCGCCAGCCGCCGGTCAAGTTTTTTAAACACCACCTCTTCCACCAGCATCATCAGCATTGACAGCCGCCGGGCATAAACCTCGAAAACAAAACTGCGAAATTTATCCGACTGTTTCAGCAGGCGGTTAAAGACGACCGGCGGCACCACCGCCACGGTAATATCGGTTTCGGCAACACCCTCGGCACCATATTGTTCATCAGAAATCAGGCAGGTGGTGGTCATGATGCAGGATTCGCCCTCTTCGACCCGGTACAGGGTAATTTCCCGGCCATCTTCAGACGTTTTCTGGACCCGTACCGTGCCGTCAAGCAGCATGACATAGCCCCGGCATTCCTGACCTTCGGAGAACATTACCGTCCCCGCCGCAGCCGAAGCGATATGAACCCCGCTGTCAAAAATTTTCCGGTTTTCTGGCGAAAGCTGGTCCAGCTCAGGGAAGCGATCAATAATTTTTTTCAGCATAGATTATTTCCAGTGGCAGCCTGCCGATATAATCCACAAAAACCCGAAAATTCACAAGTAGAAAATGATGAAATAAAGCTTTAAACGCTTCTTAGCTGAATAAAAAACCCGGCGGCAGCCGATTGCCCGCCCAATCCCGAAAATACCCCTGATTCAACTGATCCGCGTGGCAATCTTTTTCAGGCTTTCCTTGTCATCCCCCAGCCTGCACAGGCCATCGCAATATTTCCGTAAATCTGAAAATAAAATATAGTAGGTTTCAATATTGTCTTTTTTAATTGACGGCCTACGTAACTGTAGCTCCAATTCACTTTCCCTGTGGTCTGGTTCGAGCACGGCACCAACAGGATTGTCAGTGCTTTCGAGGTTGAAAAAACTACATCGATATATTCCGGGATCCTCCGTCTGGCTGATT
>JAADGA010000042.1 GCA_013152615.1 Alphaproteobacteria bacterium | reverse complement strand
GACACCACCCAGTTGCCAGCGGTCAGCTGACCGATCAACCGGCCATTGGACGTAGTGTAATAATACAGCTGGTTATAACCGCTGCGTTCCGAACCCCATAAAAATTTCCGGCCCTTGTCGATAAATTTTAGGGTATGCTGCAGATTAATCCAGTATTTCGCCCTTTCGGTCAATATCGGCCGGATTTTAGCGGTTTCGGCATCGGCGAAAATCAGGTCGAGCCGGTTCTGCTGGCGGTTAAGCCGCTGAAAGAAAATGCCGCTGTTATCCGGCACCCATTTTACCCGCGCCAGATAAATATCCTTGTTTTTACCCAGATCAACCCATTTTACCCGCCCGGTCTTTACCGTCATAATGCCGAGCCTCACCGTCACATTATGGGTGCCGGCGCGCGGATAGCGCTCTTGCAGCAGCTTAAAGCCGTTGCGGTTGATCTCGTAACGCTGGCCAATCTCCACCGGGGCTTCATCAAATTGAATGAAGGCAATATATTTCTCATTTCCGGACCACCAGTAACCGGTATCCCGGTCGAGTTCCTCCATCGCGATAAAATCAGCACTGCCGTTTTTAATGGTTGAGGTTCGTGATCTGGTTAAGGTGCGATCGCGGCCGGTATGAACATTGACGACATGGATATTAAAATTCAGGATATAGGAGATATAATTGCCCTGCGGTGAAAAGCGGCTGTCAGTCTCATATTCCGGCGAATGAGTCAGCCGGTCAACCTTGCCGCTGGCCAGTTGATACTGGTATAAATCGCCGCCAAGCGGAAACAGCAATTTACGGCCATCACGTGACCAGCTGTAGGAGACTATACCGGTATCAGTGATCCGCATCCGCTCGCGCCGGGCACGTTCCACCTGCGAGAGCTGCTCAACCCCCTTAACGATTGACGATGCCGCCACCAGCAGCCGGGTGGTTTTGTCGTGCAGGTTATACTCCCACAGATCAAGCTGTTTATAGTCCGTCGCACTCGGCCGCAGAAAGGTCACCCGCGTCCCGTCCGGAGAGAATTTGACATTACGCGGCGAACTGCCGGCAAGGGCCGGGCTTGAGGTAATGCGTTTGATCGTTAATTTTTTCGCAGGTATAGTACCGGGGGCGGCCTGTTGTCCATATGACGGGGCAACGAAGAGGCCAGCGGCGGCGAGCAGGCAAAGGCAGAATTTCAATATTGACATAAATTATTCCGGCATTTTTATGGAATTATTTTGAGTATAACTCAGAAGATACAGGTTTTTTCCGGCGCTGTCAGCTTTTCAATCCGTACCGGAACACAGCCGCAACAATCCCCGCAACATCAGCCGGAACTGCTGTTATCCAGATATTGCCGGATCACTCTGCCGGGGGGCCGCAGCCTGAAAATCAGCAACAGATAAAATGGCTGTTATTAAATCATATTTTATGAATTATTAAATTCAAATTAAATAGAATCAAGTAGAATCAAATAGCGTAACCCCCGTGAGTATAGTCAACAGTAACCCGGTTTTTCTTATATTATCAGGAGAGTAAAATCTAATGAGTACCAGACATTTTGAAGTTTCTATCTATAACCAGCAGGTTCGGGACACAGATAAACAGAATAAAGAACATCCAAATTTCAGCCGCGACTGGGTGAACCTGCATTATTTCACTTATGACGGGGAAACCGAAGACGATGCTGTCAGGCAGGCCCACAGGAAATATCCCGAGCGCAAGGGCTTTGTCGTCGATAGAATAATTGAATTGAAAGAATATGAATTTACCAAATCCCCGGGCCAGAGATTCTAAAGGGATTCTAAAGGGATTCTGGAGGGATTCTGAAGAGATACTGGAGTAGTACCAGTACTCGAATATCCGAAGGAAATCCGGTGATAAAATTATCCAGATGGCCTGTAAGCCGGGTTCTGTCCCCCGCTAGCCGTGCAGGCCACCGGATGGATGGTTATTCATCTGGGAACGCTGTTGCCAGCGCCCTCATGCAATCTACCCGAACGACACCCCGGAAGGCGGGCTGTCTTCATATAAGCTATGAAGACGGACGTTCCTATTGGATTTTGCACCCGGTGGGGTTTACCATGCCCCCGCTGTCACCAGCGGAGCGGTGCGCTCTTACCGCACCCTTTCACCCTTACCCGCCGGGAAACCCCTGCGGGCGGTTTGCTTTCTGTGGCACTTTCCCTGAAGTCACCTTCGCCGGCCATTAACCGGCACCGTTCTTCCGTGGTGCCCGGACTTTCCTCTGCCACAAATCTGCGGCAGCAACCATCCAGCCATCTGAATGACGGCAAAATAACTCAAAGCGCTGCCGAAAAACAGCAAAAAATCCGCTTCAGCCAGAATTATTTTTCTACTTCTTTAAAGTTGGCCCGTAAACCGGATGATTTTTGATAAAAATAATCCGGTTCTTGCCTTCCGGGGAAAACTCGGGCACATTGCTGAAAAATGACCTCAAGCCGCCACTGGATATGGATATGACCAGAAACAACCTTGCCGCAATAATATTTACCGGATTGATCGTAAGCCTCCTCTCCGGTTGTTCCGGCAACAAGGATTATGTCTTTGATAACGGACCCGCCGGGCCAAATACGGAAAAATCTCTGGAAAATCTGCCGAAAGGCCTGTTGCCGGACGTCGTCAACGCCAATCACACCACCAAAGGCCTTAAGCCGAATCAGGGGCGGTGACAGCGCCCTCTAGAGTATCCGTGTTAATCAAGGATACTCTAGCCCTTCAAATTCCGTTCTTTTTCAATGCGGTCATAGGCAACGTTAATCATGGCGAGTTTCGCCGTGGCGACCTCGATAAATTCCGGCGGCAGGCCCTGTGACGCCAGCAGATCCGGGTGATTTTCCTTGATTAATTTCCGGTAGGCCGATTTTATTTCGATAACCGTGGCCTCTCTGCTCAACCCCAGAACGGCATAGGGATCACCCTTGTCAGGCCCGAGGTTATCGGCCCTGATCCGGTCAAATTCGGCGTCGCTAAAGCCGAAAATCGCGGCGACTTTCTGTAAATATTCCAGCTCTGAGGGCAGAATAACATTATCGGCACGGGCAATGTGAAATAATATATGCAGCAGCCCCTCCAGCATCGCTGGCCGGTCATGAAACAATTTCGCCAGTTGATGGGCATATGGCTCGAACCCGGTGGCTTCCTGCCGCGCCAGATTAAACACCCGGGCGACATTCTTCATCTCGCTCTCCGGCACCTGAAAGGCCTCTTTGAAGGCGGCGATTTCTTCGCGGCTGACATGACCGTCGGCCTTGGCCATCTTGGCACTGAGGACGATAACCCCGATGGTAAAGGTAACCTGTTCGTTGACAATACCGCCGCCACTGATCTTTTTACCAATATAATGACCGGCGAGCGCCCCAATGATCGCGCCCAGCGGCCCGCCCAGAATGGCACCGCCCGCCGCCCCGCCAATGATTGAAGACCAGATAGACATAATTCAATTTCCCTTTACCAAGACGTAAAACACCCTATATCATCTATTGATGAGAAAACAGAGGCTAAATTATGACCATGAGTGAAAAACCCGCCCTGCCCTATTATGCGGTAATATTTACCAGTTGCCGCACCGACGATGATGACGGCTATGCCGAAATGGCCCGGCAGATGGTCGCCCTCGGGACCAGCCATCCCGGCTGCCTCGGCTTTGAATCGGTGAATGATGGCGATCAGGGAATCTCGGTATCCTACTGGAAAGATCTTGACAGTATTAACCGCTGGAAACAGAACGCGGACCACATGCTGGCACAAAAGGCTGGCCGGGAAAAATGGTATGGACGCTATACCACCCGCATCGCAAAAGTCGAACGGCACTATTCTTTTGAAAAATAGCCCCGATCTTTCGAAAAATAGCCCCGATCCTTCGAAAAATAACCCTGATCTTTTGAAAAATAGCCCCGAAAATCAGCCCTCAGCAATCCCCGCCTAAAATGGCCAGAACCAGAAGCCCTGATCAAGACTGCTGGCGCACCGCCTCAACTGGCCCGCATAGCGTCGGCTGTTGCGTTCGACCTTGCGGGCGACCTTCATCAGCCATTTTTTCCTGAGATAGGTTTTGCGCCGGTAACCGCCCTGACCTTCGTTATAGGCCAGATATTGTTTGCCCGCATCCCATTTGGAAATACCAAGTACCTTGTTACTCAGATTGGTGTACCAGCCAATAAAATCCACCGCGTCGGCGAAATTATCACGGTCGGCACCACTATTGCCGGTTTTGCTTTTATACCAGTCCCAGGTGGCATCCTTGACCTGGGCATAGCCGTAAGCCGTCGTCACCCGTCCCCACGGGATTACCCAGAAAATATAATTGCGTTTTGTTCTGGCGTTATGCTTGAACGAAGATTCCTGCTTGATGATGGCAAGCTGCACGGAAATCGGGGTGCCGTAGCGTTTCTGGGCGGCCAGCATCGTTGAATACCAGCCGCTTTTTTCCCTGAAAATGGCGCAACTGTTATTGATATTGCTCGGCGGCACAGTGGCACAGCCCGCAAGCACCCCCGTGAGCAGCAGCAGAATGAGAAATTTAACAGTCATGCCCATAAAGAATCAAAACTACCGCTGAATGTCAAGCTGCGATCACAGAAAAGTGCCAATCCAGAGACAACGGCCTGTTGTCCTTGACGACGGCACCCATGATACATTACCACTCATTGATGGTGATAATAACGAAGGCTCCGGCATGAGAAAGATAATTCGGCTCTTGATCCTGATGACAGGGTTGGCTGTGGTAGCGGCCAGCGCGCAGGCAAAGGAAAGCGACCCGCTGTATAATCAGGCCCTGAAACGCATGCTGGCCTCATCCTATCAGGGCTGGTCCTTTACCAGAACCAAAACGGCAGAGGGCAAGGTCACCGTCGAACAGTATACCGACAGCAGAAAACCGGGCCAGCGCTGGCAGTTAATATCCATCGACGGCGCTATACCGACAAAACAACAGCTGGAAGATTATCAGACACAGAAACGCAAGGAACTGAAAAAGAAAAAAACCGCCGGCAAAAGTGACCGTGACAGCAACCGCTTCCTTGCCACTCTGGTCCGGCCGGGCAGCCTGAGCCTTGTTCGGCAAGGCCCGCTACGCAGCAGCTATCGCTTTCAACCGGTCATGGATAAAAATGATAAAAACATGGGATCATATATCCTTGGCACCATGACTATTCGGCGGGACAACCCGATGATTGAACAGATCCACATATATAACAAGCAGGAATTTTCCGCTTACCGCGCCAAAATAAAACAGTTTAACCAACTTATGCGCTTTGCCCCCGCTGATCCCGACCAGCCGAAAACCAGCCCGGTCTTCCTCACCTCGGTAAATAATGAAATCAAGGGAAAAGCCCTTTTCCTGTTCAACTTTGAACAAAAAACCGACATCGAATTCAGCGACTACCACAAAGCCGCCCGCTGAGGGCTAGAGCGAAGTCAGACCGCGCGGTATCTCAACTCTGGATGTTATGACAATATCTCGTTTATACGTTCATATTCACTGGCGAGTGATTCACTGGTGATGATCCCGCAGATTACCGCGCCCCCCGCAGCCGAACGCCCGGAAACCACAATGACCTGTGCGCCAGACCGTGACTTCACGCGCAAGGCCTGTGAAATCGGGCTGGCTTCATCGACAACACAGTAGCTGTGATAGCGAACGGCGTCCTGCGCTCCGGCTATCGGCGGTTTGTTATGGAGTTGCCAAGTCCGGCCACCGCTGCGTAGCTCGATACCATTCAGATCAGCCAAAGAGGCCGGATCGCCCCCGGTTACCGTCAAATTCCGGTTCATAATGTCGGAAACCAGCCGGTTATCAACCGGATTATAGGTCAGGCCCTCAGGCAATGATTTCCCTCTTAGAACCAACTTCATTGAGTAAATACTGGCGGGACACAAAACTTTCCGGGTAACGATTGCCAGACAAACGGCCAATATCAGGGGCAGGATAATATTGGGATCATAGGTCATTTCCAACAGCATGATAATGGCGGTTAAATACGCACCGGTGGTGGCGCCGAACATTGCGGCCATGCCCACCAGAGCAAATACCGGCAGGGAAATGCTATAGCCGGGAACCAGACTGTCAAACAGAATCCCAAAGAGCGTGCCCAGACTGCCGCCCATAAAAAGCGACGGCGAGAAAATACCGCCCGAGCCACCGGACCCTAACGTCAGGCAGGTGACCGCCAGCTTTGACAGCAATAACAGCAACAGAAACAACGGCACGGTGAAAGTGCCGCGCAGCATACCCATTATTGAGGCGTAGCCGACGCCCTGAACATAATAATGGCCGAAATATTTCTGAAGACCGACAATAATCAACGCCACCGCAAACATGGCGGTAAAATGACGAAAATAGGGGTTGTGCATTTTACGCTCCAGAATGTCTTCCGTAAAATACAGCGATTTTATAAAGACCGCAGCAAAGATGCCGATACAGATGCCAAGCACTGAAAATGCCAGCAAAGTATATACCGGCGTACCGGCATAATCCGGAGTCTGTAATGCCGGAATATTAAAACTGGGGGTTTGGCCAAGCAGCAGACGGCTTAAAAATATGGCCGACGTCACACTGGTTGCCAAAATCAGCAACGCACGCCGATTAATGTTCAGCAAAAATAATTCAATGGCAAAAACGACCCCGCCCAGCGGGGTGTTGAAGGTTGCGGCAATACCGGCCCCGGCCCCGGCACTGAGCAGGATTACCCGGTCATTGTAGGACAGCTTAAACCAGGCGCCGATGGTTGAGCCAAAGGCGGCACCCATCTGGATAATCGGGCCTTCCCGGCCAACAGAACCACCGCTGCCGATCGAAATCGCCGATGCAGCCGCTTTAACCGCGACCACAACCGGCCGGATAACCCCGTTCTTATAGTGAATTGCGTCGAGGACTTCCGGTACGCCGTGCCCCTTTGCCTCCGGCGCAAAAGATCTGATCAGCCAGACCACAAGCAACGACGCCAGCGGAATAAGAATGAGCAGTAGCCATATCGGGCTGGCGATCGCGCTATGCTGGTTGGCATCATATAGCAAGTCCAGCCGCTGGCTAAATATAACATTATGAACGAACCCGATCATCAGGCGGAAAACATACGCACCAAGGGCAGCAAAAAGACCTATGAATATGGCAATGACAAACAGAAAAAATGACCGATGGGACACACTCAAAATAACAACTCTCCTGACAATGACAAACCGGTAATAATAGCCGGAATCATATTCGTTAAGGACCGGGTTTCAAGCAATTTTACTTTTTTCTACAATGTTGTTAGCGCGAACGTCAACAGGCCGTGCGCGGGCAATCAAATCGGTGGCGGCTTCTGTTGAAATTGAGGTCTTCGGTGATTTTTCACACCACGACCACCGCCAATATCACTACCGGACCAGAGATGAAAACGCCATCAATAATCCGAAAAGCGGCCGCTGGTGGATAAATCCGCGAACCCCGGACGACCGCCCCGGACGCAAGAAATACAGTCCCGAAAATCAAGTAAGCTATCACCGCTGTTTCCGAATATTCCACATTATCTGCCAACGGTGATTTGACGGTGCCAAACAAAAGATTTAGGCCTTGTCCTAACAGCTGAAACTGGTGGGTGAAGTTGGTTTCCTTCACATTCTGGCTATTTTTCCAGCCATAGTATCCTTCAGTTGGCACGCCATAATCAGTACCGTACATTATTGCCGAAGAACAAATTCCAGTCAATTCTATTCGCTGGTTTTATCGGTTCCCCGCAATGGCACCATAATCCACGCCGACCCCGACCCCGGCTTGAAACTGAACCAACGACGGATCAGGATCAGTCCCCTGATACGGATCAAGGAAGCAGAGCAGGATTAAATTAAGAAGAAAGAGTAAAATAATGGTAGCGGAGGAGGGACTTGAACCCCCGACACGCGGATTATGATTCCGCTGCTCTAACCGGCTGAGCTACTCCGCCACAAAGGCAAGGCAAGGTGAGGAGTTATCATTAGCCCCTCCAAGAAAATGGTGACCCCTACGGGAATCGAACCCGTGTTTCAGCCGTGAAAGGGCCGCGTCCTAACCGCTAGACGAAGGGGCCATCTTGTTCAGTGTGGTGGTTTTAGTGGTTCCGACCCGGTCGGTCAACAGATTTCTTCGGATAACGCCGGTTTTTCCTGTGACCCCGCCAATTTTCCCTATGGCCCCGAAACTGCCGCCGCATCATCAATAAAAAATTCCGCAGAAACCCGGCCATTCCAGCTATTCCTGCGCACCGTTCCCGCCACGTGAATCCGGCGGCCGCGTGATTGCAGAATCAACTGCCCGAGCGGCTGGTCTGCCGAGCGGAAGGCCATCGCCTTGACCACGGCCCCGTCGCCGCCCTGCAACGTGCATTTCACATGGTCCCGGCCAACCACATCGGCGTATTTTACCGTCACCGCCGCCAGCGCAAAGCGCGGCATGCTATTGCCCTGACCATAAGGCCCAAGCCGGGCCAGCTGATCAATCAGGCTCACGGTTACCCCGCCGACGCTGAGGATACCATCAAGCGTTAATGACAGATTTTTCAGCGCTTCCCCGACATTGTGGCTCAGCCTTTCGCTCATAAAATCTTCCAGATCACCAATGAGCTGTTCCCGGACCGTAAGCCCTGCCGCCATCGCATGGCCACCCCCGGCAGACAATATCCCCGCCTGTCGGGCTGCGGTCACCACAGCCCCGAGATCAACCCCGTAAATGGAACGCCCCGAGCCCTTGCCAACCCCATTGTCATCAATGGCAATGACGAATACCGGCCGCTGATAGAATTCTTTCAGCCGCCCGGCGACAATACCGATCACCCCCGGATGCCAGCCCCTGCCCCGGGCGATAATTACCGGCGGGGCCTCACCCCCGGGGCCGATAGCCGCCGCCACCTGCGCCGTCGCCTGTTCCAGCACCTGCTGTTCCA
>JAADGA010000041.1 GCA_013152615.1 Alphaproteobacteria bacterium | reverse complement strand
GTTTGTTTTCCCGCGGCAGGGCACAGATTACATTGACTATTATTCCGATCCGACAACCCCGGAACAGGTCTCCTTGCATAGTGGAAACGGGGGTTTTCTCGCGTGGATTGACCATAACGCCCTGAAGAAAGGCCATCCGTATTTTCCCTATCTCAAGGCGCATATCGTGCCGGAATTCGGTAAATTTACCGGCCCCGGCGGTCAGGATCTTTACTACCGGATGTATAAGCCGGCCCACATGGTGGCGGGCCGGAAATATCCGGTAATTTTTATGCTTTACGGCGGGCCGGGGGTGCAGCTGGTCAAGCGCGCCTGGGGCAAGCCGTTTTATCAGGTTCTGGCGCAGAATGGCTATATTGTGTTCACGGTTGATAACCGCGGCAGCGCCAATCGCGGGGTTGCCTTTGATGCCGGGCTTTATCGCCGTCTGGGCAGGGTCGAGGTCGAGGATCAGGTTGCCGCCGCCAGGTTTCTCAAAAAATTTGATTTTGTTGATCCAAAGCGGATCGGGGTTCGGGGCCATAGCTACGGCGGCTATATGACCCTGATGCTGTTATTCCGGGCGCCGGATATTTTCAAGGTCGGGGTCGCCAGTTCGCCGGTAACCGAATGGCGGCTGTATGATACCGCCTATACCGAACGCTATCTTGGCCAGCCGGACCAGAACCCGGTCGGCTATGACAACAGCAGTGTTTTTCCCTATGTTAAAAACCTTAAAGGCAATCTGCTGCTGATCCACGGCATGGCCGATGACAATGTGGTGTTTAACAACAGCACGATGCTGCTGGATGAATTGCAGAAGAATGCGATCCAGTTTGATTTTATGGCCTATCCCGGTCAAACCCACAGGCTCGGGCGGGAAAAGATGCGCAATCGCCATCTGCTGACGTTAATCAAACGTTATTTTGACGCGCATCTGTAGACGCGCATCTGTAACGGTAACTATTTGGCGGCAATTTTTTGTTGGCAATTTTTATTATTTGTTAAGGCCAATACTGTAGCATGTTGTCGGAGTTTGAGATGACGGGAGACAATAGTTATGGTCAGTAATGGTGTGAGGTCTATACTCAGTACGATGCGCAAACACAACCGGCGGACAGTAATTCAGGCGGTGACCCTGAAGGTCGACAGGGTTGATTTTGACTGTACCGCCTATGATATATCCCTTGGCGGGATTCGCCTGAAGGTTGATATGCCGATTGAACACGGGACCGGTGTTTTTATCCAGATAAAAAACAGATTGCGTCAGGCTGCCAGAGTCATCTGGTCGGCAGACGGCTTTATCGGGCTTAATTTCGTTGAAGACCCGGAAAAGATCAGGGTAAGTCTGGGCAGTCTTGGCAATGGGTTGAGTTAGCGTAGCGATATTGCGCCAGACCATTCCGGAAGACAGACTATTCCAGAAGACAGACTATTCCAGAGGACAGGTCACTCCTGAAAACAGGCCATTCCAGAAGACAGGCCATTCCGGGGGATAGGACAATCCGGTTGCAGATGGGTATTTATGGCGATCATTCGGGCTGAAGGGCGGCTATGGACAGGACAGACAAAAAAAACGAGGAAAATCAGCGGTTATGTCCCCGCCAGCCGGTACTGTTGAAAGCCACGCTTGATACCGGCTGCTACGCGTTTGAATGTGTTGCCTATGATTTGTCGCTGAAGGGGATCAGGTTAAAACTTGACCTGCCGCTGCAACTGGGGTGCATGGTGCAGGTTATGGTCAAGCATTGTCCATATGTTCCGGCACAGGTGATCTGGGTTGAAAGTGGTTTTATCGGGCTGGAGTTCTCGGTATCCGGGGTCCGGGTTGCCGAAATATTAGGTGATCTTGGCGCCCTGCTGCCAAAAATATAGCGATTGCCCCTTCCTTTCCTTCGAGTCTTTCAAACAGAACAGAAGCGTTTCTCATAAATTTCAATATTTTCCCGCAATAATTCCCTTGCCGGATTATTTTTCTATGGTCCGGTGTGGCGTGTCTCCCGATGATCGGGACTATCTATCCCGTTAGGAAAAAACACATATTTCTCCCTTCCCGGTGCGGTTAACATCTTGTTAATCATAAGTAAGTACCATCTAATACCATTGACTATCCATGTAATACCATGTTATCCCATACGGTATTCACGGGCAGAAGTGAAGAGGACGCTTTTACTCATTCAGACAATAACATGCTTCCGGGGTCGGGAATGCCATTATTTACGTCGACATATACGAACAGGGTGGACAAGAAAGGCCGGGTGTCGGTCCCGGCGGCCTTCCGGTCGACATTACCTGACGGCGATCAGTCAATCGCGGTCTTGCCGTCGCTTGGCAGCCGGGCGATCGAGGGTTTCGATTATTCATATCTGGAACATATCAGCGAGCGGCTGGATAATTTTGATATGCTGACTTCTCCTGGGCGGGCACAGGACCCGGCGGCGAAAATCCTGTCCAGAAGCATCAGCATTTCAATTGACAGTGATGGCCGTATTGTCCTGCCCCGGGATTTTATCAACCATGCCGGCATTGTTGACCGGGCGGTGTTTGTCGGTCTCGGCCGGACCTTCCAGATCTGGGCGCCGGCGGAATATGACGCGGTTCTCGCCCGTGATGAGGGAGCATAAATGTGACGCAGTCCGCATATGATCCCCGTCACTACCCGGTTATGCGCGATGAGATTGTGGCGATGACGGCACCGAAAGACGGCGAAATATTTATTGACGGCACCTTTGGCGCCGGGGGCTATAGCCGGGCGTTGCTGGAGGCCGCGGATTGTCGCGTTCTGGCCATTGACCGCGATCCCGCCGTTCAGGCCATTGCTGCGGGGTTTGCCGCAGAATTTCCCGGCCGGTTTTATTTGTTGCCGGGACAGTTTTCCCACATGGTTTCGCTGGCGGAAAGTCACGGTGTGACTTCGGTAAACGGCGTCCTGCTTGATATCGGCCTGTCTTCGATGCAGGTTGACACTGCGGAACGGGGGTTTTCCTTTCAGCAGGATGGGCCGCTGGATATGCGGATGGGTGATCAGGAACTGCGCGCCTGTGAGGTGGTCAATGATTATGACGAGGGGCGGCTTGCCGATATTATTTATCACTATGGCGAGGAAAAAAAATCCCGGGCGATCGCGCGTGCCATTGTCACGGCCCGGGCCAAGGTGCCGCTCAGCCACACGCTTCAGCTTGCCACTATTATCGAACAGGCCATCGGCTACCGGCGCTATGTCCGTGGTAAAAAGCAAATACATCCGGCCACCAGAACCTTTCAGGCCCTGCGGATTCATGTCAATGACGAGCTTGGTGAACTGGCCCGGGGGCTGAGTGCGGCGGAATATATCCTTGCGCCGGGTGGCCGGTTGTCTG
The DNA here is from genome assembly GCA_013152615.1 of Alphaproteobacteria bacterium. Classification (GTDB taxonomy): domain Bacteria; phylum Pseudomonadota; class Alphaproteobacteria; order Sphingomonadales; family Emcibacteraceae; genus Paremcibacter. The sequence continues at coordinate 5,581 of JAADGA010000041.1, read as the reverse complement.
TGGTGTCTTTTCATTCACTGGAAGACCGGATAGTCAAAAAATTCCTTAAAAAGCGCAGTGGTAACATGGCCCGGGGGTCGCGTCATCTGCCGCAGGCAATCGACCGGTCTCAAACCGGTGACGTCGCGCCGTCCTTCACCATGGTTTCCGGCGGCGTGATAAAAGCGTCAGCCCGGGAGATCAAACACAATATCCGGTCAAGGTCGGCAAAACTTCGCGGTGGCGTCCGGACGGCGGCGGCCCCGTGGCCACAGGCTGATACGGGAGAGGTGAAATGATCAGGGTGGTTGCCGTTTTCTTTATCATGATGGTGATGATTTCGGTCGGGACGGTCTATAGTCTGAAGGAGACGACCCAGCGGCTTCAGGCGCGCAAGCAGCAGCTTTCGGCCAACATTCTGAAGGATCGGGCGGCGATTAAGGTGTTGCGGGCGGAAATGGCTTATCTGTCGCAGCCGGCCCGGTTACAAAAACTGAGCAGGCGTTTTCTGGCGCTCAGCCCGGCCCGGCCCGATCAGCTGGCAAAATCAGTAAGTATGATTGCCAGCCGTGACTCCGGCCCGGAAAAATTTAAACCGGCCTCGGCCCCGGTTGATGCCTTTCCCCTGTTGCTGCCCCGGGAAAGACCGGTGATGCCTAAAAGAGATATCACCCGGCCGCCGGTCAGGAAGATCGGCTATTATGATGGTATCTCCGGTAAGCCGGAGAGCGGGAAATGAAATCAGCCGACCTTCATATCGAGGGGGCAAAATCCGGCGCGATGGAGATGGCACGAACCCGGCTGGTCGTGCCGGTTTCTCTTTTTATTCTGGGGTTCTCGCTGTTGATTGTCCGGCTGATTTCAATTGGCATTCTTGACGATATGTCGGATCAGGTCACCCGGGTGCCATCGGGAAAGGTGGACATCATTCGGGAAAGGGTTGACATCCTTGACCGTAATGGCACGGTCATGGCGACCAACCTGCCGGCACCGTCACTGGCGGTAAGGCCGAATCTGATTACCAACCCCGAAGAAACCGCCGACAGGATCGTTGCGGTCCTGCCGGATTTAAACCGCATCCGGGTATTGAACAAGCTGCGCTCGTCCCGGCGTTTTTTATATATCAAGCGTAATCTGTCACCAACACAGGTGTGGAAAATCAATGCGCTCGGTTATCCGGGCCTAATTCTGGAGCGGGCGGAAAAAAGAGTTTATCCCCAGGGTCGGCTGGCCTCCCATGTGCTTGGTTATGTCGATATGGATGGCAAGCCGCAGGCGGGGGTGGAAAAATTCTTTGATGACCATCTGTCAAATCCCGAACGGTCAAATGATCCGCTCTATCTGTCGATTGATCTGCGGGTTCAGTATATCATGCGGGAAGATCTTGTCCGGACCATGGCCCGCTTTTCGGCCAGGGCAGCGGCGGGCATTGTCATGAATGTCAATACCGGCGAAGTTCTGGCGATGGTGTCGCTGCCGGATTTTGACGGCAATGCGCCCATTCATCCGGGGTCTCCGGAAATGAAGAACCGCAATATTGTCGAGCCTTATGAGATGGGGTCGGAATTCAAAACCTTTACCGTTGCCATGGCGCTCGATTCCGGGGTGGTAAAGCTCGGCGATGAATTTGATGCCACCAAACCGCTGAAGGTCGGCCGCCAGACCATTCATGATGATCATGCCAAGAACCGTTTTTTGGATGTGCCGGAAATTTATACTTTTTCCTCCAATATCGGGGCGTCACGGATCATCCGCAAAGTAGGGGTCGATATTCAGAAAAAATATCTGGCACGATTTGGCCTGTTTAATAAACCGGTGATTGAGCTTACCGGATTGTCGCGGCCTATTTTACCGCAGCATTGGGGTGAGATCCAGTCGATGACGGTGTCTTATGGTCAGGGCATCGCCGTAACCCCGCTGAATATGGTGACCGCAATCGCGTCGGTGGTCAATGGTGGACGCCTTATTCCTGCCACCTTGATTCGCCAGAATAAAACGGAAAATACCCCGTCCTATGGCCTGTCTGCGGCACCACCGGTCTATCCACGGGTTATCTCGGCACAGACCAGTCGGAAAATGCGGCAATTGATGCGTCTGGCGGTGGATGAGGGGACGGGGGGCTTTGCCCGGGTGGCGGGTTATCGGGTTGGTGGCAAGACCGGCACCGCTGAAAAAGTTGTTGATGGTGTTTATCACCCCAAACGTAAAATCACCTCTTTTGTCGGGGTTTTCCCGATGGACAAGCCACAATATATTGTCTTTGCCATGTTTGATGAACCGCATGGCATCAAGGCGACCTTCAACATGGCGACCGGCGGCTGGGTGGCGGCCCCGGTGGTCGGTGATGTTATCCGGCGGATTGGCCCGATCCTCGGGGTGATGCCGGTTTTAAATGTTAAAACGCAATATCGGAATTTAATTTTTATCGGGAATGAAAAGAAATGAATCTCTCTGAACTGTTAACAGACAGGAAGCTGGCACGGGATGTAACGATCTCGGGGCTGACGGCGGACAGTCGTGCAGTCAGACCGGGATTCCTTTTTGCCGCCCTGCCCGGAACCCAGGTTGACGGGGCGGAATATATTGATGCGGCAATAACGGCAGGGGCGGTGGCCGTGCTGTGTCGCCCGGGGGCGGTTCAGGCGGGACGCGGGGTCATCTGGATTGAGGATCAGATTCCGGCGCGCTATTTCGCCGCTATTGTCGCGCGCTATTTTACCCCTCAGCCAGCCAGAGTAGCGGCGGTCACCGGCACCAATGGCAAGACCTCTGTTGCCGCCTTCAGCCAGCAGATCTGGCACTATCTCGGCCATAAGGCAGCAACGGTGGGAACGCTGGGGATAAAATCCCCGGATATGACGCGCCCGACCGGTATGACAACGCCCGACCCGGTTACCCTGCATACTGCGCTGAAGGATTTATGTGCCGCCGGGGTTGATCATGTGGTTCTGGAAGCCTCCAGTCACGGATTGGCTCAATACCGGCTTGACGGCGTTAATGTGTCTGTTGCCGCCTTCACCAACCTCACCCGGGATCATTTTGATTATCATGGCAGTCAGGAGAATTATTTCTATGCCAAGGCGCGGTTGTTTGGCGAGGTGATGAAGCCGGGCGGGGTCGCGGTGCTGAATGCGGATTGTCCGCTGGTAATGGAGGTCGCCGATATTTGCTGGGCGCGGGGTCACAAAATAATTACGGTCGGTCATCACTCGGGTGATATTCGTTTGTTGCGCCAGCGGACGTCCGATATTGGTCAGGAAGTCACCATCAGTTATCAGGCGGAGATATATGACCTTACCCTGCCGCTGATCGGGGCGTTTCAGGCGATGAATGCCCTGATGGCGGTCGGTCTGGTCATTGGCAGTGGCGGTGACGTTGGTAAAAGCTTCAAGGCTCTGTCCTATCTCAAGGCGGTTCCCGGCCGGATGGAACAGGCGGGACGCCATGGCTCCGGCGCCCGGGTTTATGTTGATTATGCCCACACGCCCGATGCTCTGGAAACGGTGCTTCAGGCGATACGGCCCCATGCCAGCGGTAAATTATCAGTCGTTTTCGGCTGTGGCGGTGACCGTGACCGTGGCAAGCGTGAAATGATGGGAATGATTGCGGCCAGACTCGCCGACCGAATTTATGTTACCGATGACAATCCCCGCCATGAAGAGGCCGCCCGGATCCGCGCCGGGGTGATGGCGGGCTGCCCGGATGCTATTGAGATTGGTGACCGGGCCACGGCCATCCAGACTGCGGTTGCGGCGCTGAAACACGGCGATATTCTGCTGGTGGCAGGCAAGGGCCATGAACGTGGCCAGATTATTGGCGACCGGGTCCGGCCCTTTGACGACCGGTCGGAAATCCGTTCGGCACTGGCCGCGGTATCCTATAGCAGCAGTTCACAGAGGCAGGTGATCCTATGACGATCAATGCCTTGTGGACAGCCACAGAAATCGCGGGAATATTATCGGCACAAGTAACCAGAGACTGGTCGTGTCACGGTCTCTCGATTGACAGCCGGACCTGCGAGGAGGGGGATCTGTTCTTTGCCCTGAGCGGTCCCAATTCGGACGGTCATGATTATGTCAGGATGGCGATTGCCAAAGGCGCGGTGGCGGCGGTTGTCAGCACAGCGGTTACCGGACTTGATCCGGCGTTACTGATAAGGGTTGATGATGTCAAGACGGCATTGACGACGCTTGGCCGGGCCGGGCGGGTTCGGGTTGATATTCCGGTCATCGCCATTACCGGCAGTGTCGGCAAGACCGGGATCAAGGAGGCGCTGAAAAAGGCCCTTGGCCGGTCTCAAAAGATTCATGCCAGCCGCTTGAGTTATAATAACGATATCGGGGTGCCGCTGTCGCTGGCACGAATGCCGCGGGATGCGGATTTCGGGGTTTTTGAGCTCGGGATGAATCATGCGGGTGAACTCGGGCCTCTGTCAAAAATGGTCAGGCCCGCTGTTGCCATTATCTCCAATGTTGAACTGGCCCACGGTGAATATTTCCGGGATATTGCCGAAATAGCCGATGCCAAGGCGGAGATATTTGACGGTCTGGCCGCGGGCGGCAGCGCAATTCTGAACCGGGATAACCCTCAATATCACCGGTTACGGGCCAAGGCCGAACAGGCGGGGGTTGAAAATATCATCACTTTCGGCGCGGATGCTCATGCGGATGTCCACATTCTCCGTCAGGTCTGTCACGATACCTGCAGCTGTATCATTGCCAAAGTCATGGGGGATATCATGACCTTCAAGGTCGGCATTCCCGGTCAGCACTGGATCATTAACAGTCTGGCGGTTCTGGCGGCGGTGGCCGCGGTCGGCGGTGATCTCGGCCTGGCCGGGCTGGCGCTGGCCGAGATGCAGGCGCTCAAGGGCCGGGGCCGTCGCCATCAGGTTTTCCTTGATGCGTCCGGTGAATCTTCCCTGCTGCTGATCGACGAAAGCTACAATGCCAATCCGGCATCGGTGACCGCAGCGATTGAAACGCTGGCCCGGACCTCTGCCGGTAACAACGGGCGCCGGATTGCGGTGCTGGGTGATATGGCGGAGCTTGGCACAGAATCTGATGCCGTGCATGGGGATCTGGCCCCGGTGATAACGGCGGCGGCCATTGACCGGGTCTATACCGTCGGGCCGCATATGAGCCATCTGTCCCGGCGGCTGGCGCCGTTCCGCCGTGGCGGCCATTTTGACAGCCGGACAGCCTTGGAGGCCAGCCTGATCCGTGATCTGCGGTCGGGCGATGTGGTCATGGTCAAGGGGTCGCGGGTCAGCGCCATGGACAAGGTCGTTGACAGAATAGTGGATATGGAAATCATGGCGGCAAAACGAGCCTGATGAGGAAAGAGATGTAATGCTGTATTATTATTTATATCCTTTAAGTGATGATTTCGGGATATTTAACCTTTTCCGCTATCTGACCTTTCGGGCTGGCGGTGCGCTGATGACCGCTTTTCTGGTCAGCTTTCTGTGTGGGCCGTGGGTGATCGGGCTGCTGAAGAGGAAGCAGAAGAAAGGCCAGCCGATCCGGCTGGACGGGCCGGAGGGCCATCTCCTGACCAAACAGGGAACCCCGACAATGGGCGGCTTTCTGATCCTGCTCGG
>JAADGA010000040.1 GCA_013152615.1 Alphaproteobacteria bacterium | reverse complement strand
GACTGGATCATATTTATGCCTTTACCATCACTGTCCATTACCGGTTCGGACGCGTGGCTGACGTGCTTGAACCGGGCAATCTGCAAATTGGGCCGCACAGCGTTCGAAGACAGCCTGTTTGATCTGGTCAATGTGGTGGTGCAGGTTGATCACTGCGCGGTTTTTATCAATAATAATGACGGTACCGCCGCCCATCTTTTCACCAAAAGCAAACTGGATGAGGCGGTTTGCCGCTCTCTCGCCCGGGCCTATACCGAACAATTCTATACCCGTGATCCCAATCTGGCGCCGCTGGAGCAGCAATTGACAGAAAACAGCGACCTCAAAATGACCCTGTTGCCTCATATTCCTGCCCGTGATTATGATGAAGGCTATAAAACCCGGTTTTTCACCGATACCGGGCTGATTGATAAAGTCTCGAGTCTGCTGCAGACCCGTCATTATACTATATATTGCAGTTTTTACCGCCTAAAGGCTTCCGGTCGTTTCAAACAGGAGGAATTTGAGCAATTATCACAGATTTTGCCGATTCTGACCAATCTGATCTTCAAGCATTCACTGCTGGCGGGACAGGAGGACAAGGAAAATCGCCCCGACCCGATCATAACCCAGGTGCCGCTCAGCCGGTCGGCAGAGGCCATGACCGGCCTTTTTGACAGCCACAACAAAGTCTTTGCCCGCTTGACCGGGCGCGAGCGTCAGGTATGCCTCAGAATTTTGCAGGGCTATAGCTCCGAAGCAATTTCCCTTGACATGAAGGTGGCAATTTCCACCATCCATACCTATCGCAAGCGTGCCTATGCCAAGCTTGGTATTTCATCCCAGAATGAACTGTTCAGCCTCTATCTCGAATTTATTTCTCTGGCAGGCTAAGGTCAGGACCTGTCCCCCTTTATGAGGACAGACAGGAATTTATTTAACATCTATAATAATAGCTGATATTATGTCGAAAATGCGATATGTATAGTCATTCATATTTATAGTCATTCAGGGAAAACAGAATTATGTCAAACAAGAAATTTGCCTCTCAGGCCGATCTGGAACAGAAGAAGATCACCTTTGCCAAACTGTCCGACAATGCTTATGCCTTCACCGCAGAGGGTGACCCGAATACCGGGGTGATTATCGGTGATGATTGCGTGATGGTGCTTGATACCCAGGCGACACCGGTGATGGCCCAGCTGGTGATTGACCAGATCCGCACCGTAACTGATAAACCGGTTAAATATGTCGTGATGAGCCATTATCATGCGGTCCGGGTTCTGGGGGCGAGTGGCTATAACCCTGACCATATCATTGCCAGCATGGATACCCGCGACCTGATTGTTGAACGCGGGGAACAGGATTATAAATCGGAATATGAACGTTTCCCACGGTTGTTTGATGCGGTGGAAACTATTCCCGGCCTGACCTGGCCGACCCAGACTTTCCGCGGCGAAATGACCATCTGGCTCGGCAGTGTCGAAGTGCAGTTAAAACAGGTCGGGCGCGGCCATACCAAGGGTGATACTATTGCCTGGCTGCCCAAGGACAAGGTGTTGTTCAGTGGTGATCTGGTTGAATTTGGTGCCACCCCCTATACCGGCGATGCCTATCTTGAGGACTGGCCGGCGACATTGGATAATCTGGCGGCGCTGAAGCCGGAAAAGCTGGTGCCGGGGCGCGGCGATGCGCTGATGACGGCGGAACAATGCCAGCAGGGCCTGACGGAGACCCGGGCTTTCATCAGCGATATGTATGGCTCGGTCAAGGCCTGTCAGGCGAAAGGCATGGACCTTAACGCCACCTATAAGGCAACAATGGCGGCGTTAAGTCCCAAATATGGCCACTGGGTCATTTTCGAACATTGTCTGCCGTTTGATGTTACCCGGGCCTATGACGAATGTCAGGGCATCCGTGACCCGCGCATCTGGACGGCGGAACGTGATATCAAAATGTGGCAGGACCTCGCAGGGTAATTACCCCGCGCCTTAAATTGGGAATAAATCTGGAAAAATATAATGTTAAATACCTACACATGGCCTGAATATCCCTATGTCCAGTCACAGGATCAGCAAAGCACAAGCCCGGTGCGCCACCCGGTTATTATCATCGGTGCCGGGCTGATTGGCCTGACCGCAGCGCTGGACTGCGCCCGCAAGGGGATAAAAGTGATTATTCTGGACGATAACAATACCGTCAGCGTTGGCTCGCGTGCGGTGTGCTATGCCAAGCGGCCGCTGGAAGTCTGGGACCGGCTCGGGGTTGCCGACCAGATGGTAGACAAAGGCATCAGCTGGAATCTGGGCAAGGTTTTTTTCAAAGAGGATCTGGCCTATGAATTTAACCTGCTGGCGGAACAGGGCCACAAGATGCCGGCAATGATTAATCTTCAGCAATATTACTGCGAGCAGTATCTGGTCGATGAGGTGCTGAAACATCGCGACCTGATTGACCTGCGCTGGCGGCATAAACTGATCAGCCTGACCCGTCATGAGGATTATACCAGTTTGCTGGTGGAGACTCCTGACGGCGTATTCACTGTGGAAAGTGAGTGGCTGATCGCCTGTGACGGTGCCAACAGCAAGGTGCGCGAGGCCGTTCATGCGGATTTTACCGGTCAGTTCTTTCACGACCGGTTTTTGATCGCCGATGTGGTGATGAAGGCGGATTTTCCGACCGAACGCTGGTTCTGGTTTGACCCGCTGTTTCACAAAAACCAGTCGGCGCTGCTGCATAAACAATCGGACGATGTCTGGCGGCTTGATTTTCAGATGGGCTGGGATGCCGACCCGAAAGAGGCGACAAAGCCGGAGAATATCGTGCCCTTAATCCGGGCGATGCTTGGCGATGATACCGAATTTGATCTGGAGTGGGTGTCGATCTATCAGTTTGCCTGTCGCCGGATTGATAATTTTCGCTATGGCCGGATTATTTTCGCCGGTGATAGCGCCCATCAGGTCTCGCCCTTCGGTGCACGCGGGGCCAATACCGGGGTTCAGGATATTGATAACCTGACCTGGAAGCTGAAAATGGTAATGGCGGGCGATGCCCCGGACTCATTTCTTGACAGTTATAATGAGGAACGCTCGTTTGCCGCCGATGACAATCTGCTCAATTCCACCCGCTCGACCGATTTTATCACGCCGAAAAGCAAAGGTAGCCGGATTTTTCGCGACGCGGTGCTGGAGCTGTCGAAAAAATATGAATTTGCCCGGCCGCTGGTCAATAGCGGTCGGCTGTCAACGCCGACCCCTTATGTCAACTCATCACTGAACAGCCCGGATGAGGATGATTTTGACGGCGGCATTGTGCCGGGGACCAATTGTGTTGATGCCCCGATAACGGTTGCGGGGCAGGATGGCTGGCTGCTCAATATCCTTGGCGAGGATTTTATCATTCTGGTTTTCGGGGACAAGCCCCGGCAGAGTGAAATTTCCTATGGCCGTCTTTCGGCGAAGGTGATTGTAATTGGTGATCAGGTCAAAGACCGGGACGGTATGGCAGCAGCAAGATATGATGGTGGCAAGGGTGCGGTATATCTGATTCGCCCGGATCAGCATGTCGCCGCCCGCTGGCGGCTATTTGATCCGGACAGGATAGCCGCCGCGCTGGCCCGTGCCACCGGCCAGATAACTACAGGAGAATAATCATGGCGCTGAATTTAAAACGGAATATTGCCCGTCCGGATGATTTTTATCAGGAACTTATTGATATGCAACGTGACCTGAGCGAGGATGAGGCCCAGTTGATGAATGCTAAATTGATCCTGATCCTGTCAAACCATATCGGTGATGGCGAAACCCTGTCCGAAGCCATGCGGCTGGCCAGAGATACAGTTGCCGGGTCCTGAGCCTGAATAACCGACTACAAACGGAGGAATACCCGACCGGCCATACGGGAAATTCAGGCGGTTATTGACGCTGTGCCGTTCATTTGATACTATTTCCGCAAATTTGGGGGGTGCTTTTGGTAACGTCAATGGTAGCATTGCAGATATATGGAGCGAATGGAAATAAGTTACCCGATTAAAAATATCGCCGTGGGGGACGATCGTGCCGATCGGTGGGACCGGTCGCTGATGGGTGTCTGCGGGGCTTTTCAGACTATTTCGAGTGACTGGTCCAAATTCAAGGGTAATATTGAATTACGCAATATTGGCGGTTTTGACGTTGCCGGTATCTCGATGAATGCCGACAGAGTGCTTCGTTCGCGCAAGCAGGTTGCTGAAAATGATGATAAATATTGCTTTCTGATCATGCAGATGCAGGGTCGGGCATTATTATCGCAGCGCAATAATGAGGCCTTTCTTGAACCGGGCGACATGACATTGATTGATTCCGGCTATCCGTCTGAATTCTCCTATGATGGCTTTATGAGACAGATTTCCCTGCATATCCCCCGGGAAACCCTGCAATGCTGTCTGCCCTATCATCATATTACGGTGGCAAAAACCATTTCGGGGGTATCGGGAATGGGCGCGGTAACCCGCAACTTTCTGATCTCGAGCTACAAGGAAGCCGCCTTTATCGGCGAAGCCGCCTATCCCGCCGTTCGGGCGGCATTGCTTAATTTCCTCACAGCGACCCTCCGGGGCGATCTGCCAACCGAGGCCATGGATCAGAAAGCGCGGCAGCTATGCTATATCCGCAAGATCATTGAACAGAATTTAACCGACCCTGATTTGACTCCGGGGCTGATTGCCAAAATGAGTGGTATATCCCCCCGGCATCTGCATCGCCTGTTCAAGGGGGACGGCATGTCTTTTGGCGAATGGGTGCGCCATCGCCGCCTGTTTGAAGCCCGCCGCCAACTGGCCAATAAATATTTCTCGGATTACAGTATTATCCAGATTGCTTTTCAGTGGGGCTTTAATGATGCGGCCCATTTCAGCCGCTCTTTCCGCAAGGAGTTCGGCCTGTCACCCCGGGATTACAGAAAGCGACTGCATGCGGAGCAGGGGGGATTACGCGCCCCTGATGACATCCGGTCGTAGCCTGAAGCAGGGTCAGTGTTGTTTGACCCAATTTGATGATCCGTCAAATTAAGGCACAGCAGGCTTTCGGCGGTATCGTTAGCCGCCGTACATTTCATTTGATGATCCGTCAAATTAAGGCCAACAGCAGGCCGATATTACCCTAACCCGTTAGAAAACCATTATTTTGTCGCTCTGAAACGTTTTTGCTGGCACGCTCAGTCAAGAAGGTTCATTATGCATAGTGCTAAAATGCGGCAATAACAGAGGTTATAAAACAATAATAACCACCATAATTTAACATTCACATATATAGAGGAGACAACCATGCGGGAAACTGTAAAACGCACACAAGGGCAGAAGGCGCCGGGATGGCGGAAATTAGCCGGATCAACCTGCTTTGCGGCCTTAATTGCGGCCGGATCGGTGGCCCCGGCAGCGGCGGCAGCACCAGAAAGAGCCAAAGTATTCAAGGGGCTGGAGGAAATAGTTGTTACCGCAACCAAGAGACCGGTAACATTGCAGGAAGCGGGCATGGCGGTGACCGCCCTCAGCTCCAAGACGCTTCAGGATATGGGGGTATCATCATTTCGGGATTTTGCGGTCCGGGTGCCTAACCTCGGTTTCGGCAACGCGACGTCTGATGGTCGTTTTGCTGCCAACTCGCCATCGATTCGCGGTGTTGCCGGTGATAATACCACCGGTTTTTACATTGATGATGTGCCATTACCGGCCTCTATTATGCCAAAGGTGATGGATATTGCCCGGGTTGAGGTGCTGCGTGGTCCACAGGGTTCGCTCTATGGTGCCCGGTCAATGGGCGGCACCATCCGTCTGATTACCGAACAGCCGGATTTTGAAGAGGTCTCCGGCTATGTTCATGCCAAATTGTCAACCGTCAAGGAAGGCACAGCCAACTGGTCGATTGACAGTACCGTCAACCTGCCGGTGATCGCGGATAAACTGGCGGTGCGCGCAACCGCTTATTACGGCCATGATTCCGGGGTGTTTGACCGGGTCTATAAACCAACATGGTTTAACGCCGTAACGGGATTGAATGTCAAAAATCCCGGACCGGCCTTTAAAACCCAGAAAAATGTTGACAGCCAGAGTTATGGTGGTTTCCAGCTTGCCGCCAAGGCGCAGATAGCGGAAAACCTGACCTTCACCCCCAGAATAATGTATCAGAAGGTTAAGGCAGACGGCATGCCGTTTGCGGATAAGACTCCGGGAAATTTCACCCAGGCGCGGTTTTTCAATACCCCTGAGCCCGGGACCGATCGCTGGTATCTGGCCAGTGGCACCCTGAACTGGGACCTTAATTTTGGTACGATCGTCTCGACCACGTCCTATTTTGATCGCTACATTAATGAACGTGAAGAAGAAGCCACTTTCCTGAATTGGCTGTTCAGCGCCGCAATTGGTATTCCGATCAATCCACTGGTAAGTGCTACCAATGGCAAACCCGGCATTCAGGAAACCAAAAGTTTCAAATCATTTACCCAGGAGGTCCGCTTTACCTCCAGCTTTGACGGACCGTTTCAGCTTACCGCCGGACTGTTTTATCAAAGAACCAAGAGCTTTCGGCATTATCCACGGGATATCCAGCCGGGGTTGATGAATGCGATTGATGCGGCTACGGGCCCTGGCTTTGCCACCAGTACCTTTGGTGTTACTTCAGAGAATCTTATTTTCACCCGGAGTAATTACTTTAATACCAAGGAATATGCCGTTTATGGCGAAGCGACCTATAACATTACCGATGCGCTGTCGCTCACCGCAGGCGGCCGGTATTACAGCACCAAGACCGATGCCAATCTGAGCGCTGACGGCTTTGCCAACAGTGGCTTCAGCCAGATAATCGGTAATCAGGGCGAGAAGGGTTTTGATCCCAAAATTCTGTTGCAGTATCAGGTTAATGACAATTTGAATCTGTATATTAATGCCGCCAAGGGCTTTCGTATTGGTGGTGTCAACGGCTTCGTTCCGGAAACCCTTTGCAAGACTGACCTTGACAAGATTGCCGGGACCGGGATTGCGGCTCATAATGCTTTCCGCAACAAGCATAAAACCTTTGATTCTGACTCATTGTGGAGCTATGAAGGCGGGGTAAAATCCCATCTGCTTGATAACCGGGTATCATTGAATATTGCCGGCTATTACATTAAATGGAAAGGGATTATTCAGCAGAACAAGCTGAGCTGCGGCTTTGAATTCAAGTCAAATTCTGGCTCTGCGGAGATCAAGGGGCTTGAAATTGAGCTGACGGCGGCACCGATTGAAGGGCTGACCTTTAACGCCGCTCTTGGCTATGCCCATGCCGTGCTTACGGATCTGGGACCAACCCCTATCCCCGGTGTTCTTGTTGGCAGCCCGATTCAGGATGTTCCCAACTGGACAGCGTCGGTTTCCGGGCAGTATATCTTCCCGCTGACCAATTCAATGGATGGTATGCTCAGGGCGGATTATAACCATTATGGCCGCAGCTTCAGTGCCAGTAATGATCCGGTTAATCCGCGTCTGCGTCCAAAGTGGAACGCGCTCAATCTTCGGGCCGGTATTATCTATAATGATTGGGAAATTACCCTTTTTGCCACCAATATTACCAATACCCATGCCAATCTCGGTGACAGCCGGTCAATTGCGGCGGAAACTCCCGGTCGTCAGCGTCTGTCGACTAACCGTCCGCGGACAATCGGTATCGACGTCAGAAGAAATTTCTAGATCTGTAATTTTTCAAGGGTGGGCTGTTATTATGGCCCACCCTTTAATTCTCTTACTATATCAGGGTGCAGGAACAGGACATGAAACTTAAAAATATCCTATTGGTGGTTGTTATCTTGTCTGTGGGGGTGGCCGCCTGTTCAAAGAAGGCGGAAAAACCGGCATCGGTATCGAATGTTTCCCCTGCGGAAATCAAGGCCGGACGGGCGCTGATTTCCGATAATTGTTCCGGCTGCCATGCGGCGGCCCAAGACGGCAGTTTCAGCCGCATCAGCTTTATCCGCAAGACTCCCGAGGGCTGGGATATGAATATAGCCCGGATGATGAATTTTCACGGTCTGGAAATTGCGCCGAAGGATCGTCGGGGGCTGGTAAAATTCCTGTCTGATACCCGGGGGCTGGCCCCAGCCGAAACCACCGGACGCCGCGCTATACTGGAACGTAAACCAAATGTGATTGAGCAGAATGTCGACCCGGATCTCAGGGTCATGTGCGCCCGCTGTCACAGTTATGCCCGGATAGCGTTGCAGCGCCGCGATACGCCGGAATGGCGGAATCTGGTCAATATGCATTTGGGCCAGTGGGCGTCGATCGAATATCAGATGCTGGCGCGGGAACGCGACTGGCGCGCGGATGCCCTCGGGCCGGTTTCGACAAAGCTTGGCAAAATGTATCCGCTGAAAACCGTCGCCTGGGCAAAATGGCAGAAAACCAAATGGAAAGATCTGTCCGGCAGCTGGCGTATTGTCGGTCACTGGCCGGGCAAGGGTAATATTGACGGCGTGATGACGGTGACGCCCCGGGGCACTGTCCCGGGCAAATATCAGGCGGTTTATAAGCTGGTTTTTACCGGCGGACAGAAAGTGACGGCAACCGGTAAGTCGATCGTTTATACCGGTTATGAATGGCGCGGCGGGGTGACGCTCGCGGGCCGGAAATTCCGCCAGATCTGGGCGGCGACCAAAGATGGCAACCGCATGACCGGGCGTATGTTCGTCAAGGATCATTCAGAAGACGGCATGGAAATCAGCGCCCGGCGGATTGTACCCGGTCAGTCGGCAATTATGAATATCGTGCCGGCCGCGCTTAAAGTCGGGGTGGCGACCCGGGTTGTTATCAACGGCATTAATCTGTCTGGTAAAGTTGCCATTGCCGGGGCCGGGGTGACGGTCACGTCATTATCCGCCAACCGGATCGTGCTGACCGCGACTGCGGCCGGGACCACGACCGGGCTGGTTACGGTTAGCGTTGGCAAGGATGT
>JAADGA010000039.1 GCA_013152615.1 Alphaproteobacteria bacterium | reverse complement strand
GGCTTTCCGGACAGTGCGGGTTTTCCCTGTGGTGCGGGTTTTCCCGGATTTCCCTGTGGGGCGGTTTTTTTTCAGAGCGGCGATTTTCTGTTCCAGCTCCAGATTTTTTTCCCGGGCCTCTCTGGCCATGTCGCGCACGACCTCAAACTCTTCCCGGGTTACCAGATTCATATCCCTGAAGATATGCTCAAACCGTGCCTTGATTGTGGCTTCCAGCTCGCCCTTGACCCCATGCAGGGTTCCGGCGGCACTCTGACCCAATTTAGCCAGATCATCAAAAAATTTATTCTCCGTCTGCACCTGTTCACCTATAGCATAAATTAACCATTTCAAGGGCGTCCTGTTACCCTTGAGTATTTGACGTTGTAATATGAAAGTCGCAAAGTTTCAATTCCATAAAACTTGACTTGACGGCAAAGCCCGCCATGATAGCCGCTAAACAACTGTAAAACAGCACGAACCGGTAACAAATATATGCTAGAAATTTTATTATCCGCCACTCTGACTTATCCTGATATTTCGCCAATAATAGCAAAAATCGGCCCGTTGACGATTCGCTGGTACTCAATGGCCTATCTTTTTGGCTGGGGCATCGGCTGGTTTTACCTGTTGCAATTGATCAAAAAGAAAGGCGCACCCAGCACTGCGGAACAAGTGGGGGATTTTGCCTTCTGGGCAATGATCGGGGTTATTATTGGTGGCCGACTCGGTTACGTATTATTTTATAATTTTGATTATTACCTCGGCCATCCGGCGAAAATCTTTGCGCTCTGGGACGGGGGTATGTCTTTCCACGGCGGATTCATCGGGGTGACTGTGGCAACTTATCTTTTCTGCCGACAGCAAAAAATAGCTTTTCTGCGCTTCACCGACCTGCTGGCCTGTGTCACCCCGATCGGATTGTTTCTGGGGCGGTTGGCGAATTTCATCAATGGCGAATTATTTGGCCGGGTAACCGATGCCTGGGTCGGCATGGTCTTTCCGCGTGGTGGCCCCCTGCCCCGGCATCCAAGCCAGCTTTACGAAGCGACGCTTGAGGGACTCGTGCTGTTTTTCCTGCTGTGGTATCTGTTTCATTTTACCGATCTGCGCAAAAAACCGGGACGGCTCACCGGGATATTTATCATTGGCTACGCCATCGCCCGGACCGTTGTCGAACAATTTCGCGAACCGGATAACCAGCTTGGCTTCCTGTTCGGCACCAATTTCCTCACCATGGGACAATTGCTGTCATTCCCGCTTATTCTGCTGGGATTATATCTGATGTTCCGCAAGGTTAAAAAATCCATATGACTGCTTTGGAGAGATATTTAATCCAGTTGATTAAAGCCCAGGGCCCCCTCTCCATCGCGACCTTTATGGCCGAAGCACTCGGCAACGAGAAATACGGTTATTATACCAGAAAAGACCCGTTCGGACAGCAGGGAGATTTCATCACCGCCCCGGAAATCAGCCAGATGTTTGGCGAGATTATCGGCCTGTGGCACGCCGAAAACTGGCTGAATATGGGGCGTCCCGACCGGATTCACCTGATTGAGATCGGCCCCGGCCGCGGCACATTGATGCAGGATGCCCTCAGGGCGATGAAGATCGTTCCGGGATTATGGGATGCTGTGGCAATTCATCTGGTGGAAATTTCCGCGACATTGCGGCAGATCCAATCCCGAAAACTGGATAATTACAAAAGCCCGACATGGCATAACCGCATCAGTGATGTTCTGGATCAGGTCCGAACGGAGCCGGTATTGATTATCGCCAATGAATTTTTCGATGCCCTGCCGATCCGGCAATATCAAAAGACGCCAAGCGGCTGGCATGAAAGACTGGTCTGTGTTGACCGGCGGGACAGGCTCTGCTTTCAGTTGGCCCCGGCACCATGTCCCGAGCATTTGATCCCGGCGGCGCTTCACCGGGAAGCCCGCGGCAGCATTGTCGAAACCTGTACTGTCGGCAACCATATCATCGAACAGATCGCCGACCATATAAACCATTATGGCGGCGCGGCGCTGATTATTGATTATGGTTATAAGCACTATAATAGTGGCGACAGTCTTCAGGCGGTAAAGCATCATAAATATGTTGATGTTTTACAGGACCCGGGCAATGTCGACCTGACGGCGCATGTTAACTTTGCCAAATTGAAGGACATTGCCCTTAACGGCAATACCCGGGTTTATGGCCCGATTGATCAGGGCCGTTTTCTCAATAATCTCGGCATCCAAACCCGGGCCAAAAGCCTTCAGGCTGCTGAAAAACAGCCGGGCGATATCCAGTCGGCCCTTCATCGCCTGACCAGTGATGATGAGATGGGGACGTTATTCAAGGTGATGGCGGTGACCGAACCCGGTCTTGGCGGCATCAGCGGCTTTGAGGGCTGACATGGCACCGCTGACCCGTCCGACACCGCTGACCCGTCCGACACCACTGACCTGCCCGGCACTGAATATTCCCCCCCTCTATCATGGTTTTTTTACCCGCGAGGATGGTTATTCCACCGGCTTATACCACGCGCTGAATTGCGCCCCCGGATCGGGTGATCACCCGGAAAATGTCGCCCGAAACCGGGAAATTATCCGCTCAGCCATCAATCGGCCAGCCGCCAGACTTTGTGGTCTCAACCAGATCCACAGTAACGTCGTTCACCAACTCGACAAGCCGTGGCAAGAAAACCATGCCCCCACAGGAGATGCCATTGTCACCCGGCAGAAAAATATTGCCCTTGCGCTTCTGACCGCAGACTGTGCGCCCATCCTGCTGGCAGACCCGATAGCTGGCGTTATCGGCGCGGCCCACGGCGGCTGGCAGGGCGCACTCGGCGGCATTGTCGAAAATACCGTGCAGACGATGTGCCACAACGGTGCCGACCGCCAGCATATCATCGCCGCCGTCGGCCCCTGTATCGCCCGGGAAAGTTATCAGGTCGGGGCCGAATTCAGGGCTGAATTTACCCGTCAAAATCCCGACTACCGGAAATTCTTTGATCATGACACGATAAAAACCCGCTATTTATTTGATTTAAAACAGTTTATCTCACACAAGCTCAGGCGGGCAGGCGTGAGGAATATCAGCCTCCTGCCCGATGACACCTATGGTGACGCCGACCGTTTTTTCAGCTACCGCCGGGCGACCCATCGCGGCGAAAAAGCCTATGGCCGGCAAATATCGGTGATCATGCTTCTTTAGTCGCTTTTTATAATTTTTGCCGTTATATAGTGGAAACTGGATTCGATGCATGAGAACAAGAGGAATAACACCATGAAACTCCTGTCTGGTAACAGCAATCGTCCGCTCGCGGAAGCTATCGCGGGCTGCCTTGATATGGATCTGACCAGAGCGGATATTAAACGCTTTCTCGACGAAGAGGTCTGGATTGAAATCAAGGAAAATGTCCGCGGCGAGGATGTGTTCGTCATCCAGCCGACCTCCTATCCGGTCAATGACAATGTGATGGAGCTTCTGGTCAGCATAGATGCCCTGCGCCGGGCCAGCGCCAAGCGGATTACCGCAGTCCTGCCCTATTTCGGCTATGCCCGTCAGGACCGTAAACCCGGCCCCCGCACCCCGATTTCAGCCAAGCTGATGGCCAACCTGATTACCAAGGCCGGGGCCGACCGGGTGCTGACCATGGATTTGCATGCCGGACAGATTCAGGGCTTTTTCGATATTCCAACCGATAATCTGTTTGCCGCCCCGGTGCTGATTCGCGACATCAATGAAAATCTGCTCGCCAATGGTGATAAAATAATGGTCATTTCCCCGGATGTCGGTGGTGTGGTCCGCGCCCGCGCCCATGCCAAGCGCCTGAATGCGCCGCTCGGTATCATTGACAAGCGCCGGGAGAAGGCCGGGGTATCAGAGGTCATGAATGTTATCGGCGATGTTGCGGGTTATCATTGCATTCTGGTGGATGATATTGTTGATTCCGCCGGCACCCTGTGCCACGCCGCCACCGCGCTCAAGGCCAATGGCGCCACCGGGGTCAGCGCCTATGTCGCCCACGGGGTGCTGTCCGGCCCGGCGGTTGGGCGTATCAGCGCCTCGGAGCTGGACACAATGGTGATAACCGACAGTATCTGTGCGACCGAGGCCGTGGAAAATTGCACCAAAATCCGCCAGATCAGCATCGCCCCGCTGCTGGCCGAGGCCATCCGCCGGATCAACAGTGAAGAATCCGTGTCTGTCCTGTTTGATTAGGGGCCTGCCCCCAAAGGGGGCCGAGATCGATTATTTATATAAATAATCATTGAGTTATCGCCCGTTTCACGCTAAAGACTGCGACGGTAAGGTCTGTGCTCTTTGCTGATGCAAGTGTGCAGGCTTTTGGTATTGGCACCCCTGGAGGCCGGTACCCGGAGTTTTATCACTAAGGAGAAATTAAATGGCACATCCAGTTATAAAAGCTGAATTGCGCGAAAAAGCGGGTAAGGGGTCCTCTCGTGCGTTACGCAGAGAAGGCAAAATACCGGCGGTTATCTATGGCGACAAGAAAGAGCCGACTATGGTCACCCTCAACCAGATCAGTCTGGTCAAGGAACTCGACAAGGGCGGCTTTATGAATACCTCTTATCAGATACAGCTTGGCAAAAGCACAGAAACCGTGCTGCCGCGCGACGTTCAATTCCACCCGGTTACCGACCGGCCGCTGCATGTTGACTTTCTCAGACTGGCCAAGGGATCAAGCCTCAATATCATGATCCCGATCCATTTTGTCGGTGAAGAAGTCTGTCTGGGCATCAAAGCCGGCGGCATCCTCAATGTTGTCCGCCATGAAGTCGAATTCTCCTGCCCGGCGAATGCGATCCCCGAATCGATCGAAATTGATATTTCACAGCTTGAAATGAATGACAGCATCCATATCAGTATGATAACCTTGCCTGAAGGCGTTATTCCGGTTATTGACGACCGCGATTTCACCATCGCCATGGTCTCTGCCCCCAGCGGCTTGAAGAGTTCGGAAACTGTTGATGAAGAAGAGGCTGAAACAGAAGAAGACGCCGCAACAGAAGGCGGGGAAGAATAATCTTCTCCCGGTAATATTCAGGAATTAAAGGCCATGTTGTTATGGGTTGGACTGGGAAATCCCGGCAATAAATACCACAACAACCGGCATAATATCGGTTTTATGGCGGTGGACGAGGTTATCCGCCGCCATAATTTTTCCGGAGCCAAATCCCGCTTTCACGGCCTAAGCTTTGAGGGCCGGATCGGCTCCGAAAAAATACTGATCCTGAAGCCGCAAACCTATATGAATCTGTCGGGACAGTCGGTGGCTGAGGCCGCCCGCTTTTACAAAATAGCGCCGGAGGATATTTTTGTCTTTCATGATGAGCTTGATATTGCCGCCGGAAAAATAAAATTCAAGACCGGCGGCGGTGCCGGTGGCCATAATGGTCTGCGCAGTATTGACCAGCATATCGGCCCCGGCTATCACCGGATCCGCATCGGTATCGGCCATCCGGGAACGAAAACGCAGGTTCACGGCCATGTGCTTGGTGATTTCGCGCGCTGTGATCAGGACTGGCTCGCGCCGCTGCTGGCGGCGGTGGCCGGTGCCGCACCAAGGCTGCTTGACCGGACGGGAGAGACAGTCGGTGCCAGATTTCTCAATGACGTTGGCTTGCGGCTTAAACCAAATATAAAATAATGGATAGAAAATATGGGTTTTAAATGTGGAATTGTCGGCCTGCCGAATGTCGGAAAATCAACGCTGTTCAACGCCCTGACCAGTACCGCAGCGGCGGCAGCGGCCAATTATCCCTTCTGCACCATCGAGCCCAATATCGGTCAGGTGCCGGTGCCGGACCCGCGGCTGCATAAACTGGCGGCCATTGCCGGGTCAAAGCAAATCCTGCCGACACAATTATCCTTTGTCGATATTGCGGGTCTGGTGCGCGGCGCGTCACAGGGCGAAGGGCTCGGCAATCAGTTCCTCGCCAATATCCGCGAGGTCGATGCCATCATTCACGTGCTGCGCTGTTTCGAGGATGACGATATTACCCATGTCGAGGGGGTGATTGATCCGGTTGCCGATGCCGAAACCGTTGAGACCGAACTGATGCTCGCCGATATTGACAGCCTGACCAAACGTCAGTCCGGTCTGGAACGCCGGGTTCGGGGACAGGATAAAGACGCCAAAGCCATCATGGCTCTGGTTGAGCGGCTGCTGGCCGTGCTCGAAGCGGGCAAACCGGCCCGTACCGTTAAGGCCTGCGACGACGATGAACAGAAAATGATCAATGATTTGCAGCTATTGACCTCAAAGGCGGTGCTGTATGTGTGCAATGTCAGTGAGGATGACGCTGCGGAGGGCAATGACATGAGCCGCCGGGTCGCGGCAAGGGCGGCAGAAGAAAACGCGCTGTCGGTGATCATCTCAGCCGCGCTCGAAGCCGAGATTGCCCAGTTGGATGACGCGGAAGAACAAAAAGCCTTTCTGGAGGATCTGGGGCTGGGCGAAACCGGGCTTGGCCGGGTGATCCGGGCGGGCTATGACCTGTTGCATCTGATCACCTTTTTTACCGTCGGGCCGAAAGAGGCCCGGGCGTGGACCGTGCGCCAGAGTACCAAGGCCCCTCAGGCCGCCGGCGTCATTCACACCGATTTTGAGAAAGGGTTCATCCGCAGCGAAACCATTTCCTATAGCGATTATATTGAGTATAACGGCGAAGGTGGAGCACGGGATCACGGCAAAATGCGCCTTGAGGGCAAGGATTATATCGTGGCCGACGGTGATGTGCTGCATTTCCGTTTTGCCAATTAGGAGTTGATATGAAAGTTTTTGAGGATTTTGAGGTTGGTGCCACCGAGACCTTTGGTGATTACCGGATCACCGAACAGGAAATCATTGAATTTGCCCGGAAATATGACCCGCAACCGATTCATACCGACCCGGACTTTGCCAAAAAATCCTTTCATGGCGGGCTGATTGCCAGTGGCTGGCTGACCTGCTCGGTAATGATGCGGCTGCTGTGTGATCATATCCTGACCCAAAGCCACAGCATCGGCTCACCCGGGGTGGATAACCTGCGCTGGCTGGTCCCGGTAAAGCCCGGTGACCGGCTTCGGGCCTCGATAAAGGTGCTGAAAGCGCGCGAATTAAACAGCAAACCCGGCGTCGGCGTTGTCAATTATCATGTCACCCTGCTTAATCAGCAGGACGAAGCGGTGATGACCCTGACCTCCGCCGGCATGTTCCTGACCCGGGACGGGGTCAGGCGGCAACAGTCCTAAAGCTTACCCACCAGAAAGCTTAGCGGCCAGTGGACTGTTTTTTTGGCCGCAGTATCCGGACCCCATACTGTCGATAATTCGGTGTAAATGTCCACCATCGGATCACGACCCCGCGCCGCGCGGTAGCGCGTGACCGCGGACCAGGTTGCCAGATAGCCGATCAGGTCATCAAGCGACCATACCACCGTCATCCGCAATGGCGGCATGGTGACTTCTGCGAACGGGAAAGCTATCGTCCGGTAATCATCCACCACATAGCGCCGCCCCGGTGGCCAGTATTCGCCGACGGTATCTTCACAGAATCTATTAACAATGACATCAATTTCCGGGGTGATCTCCAACAGGTTATAGCTCCATGCGGCGATTATTCCGCCCGGTTTGACCACCCTTTTAACCTCACGGAAAAACGCCTCATGATCAAACCAGTGCAGCGCCTGGGCGACCGTGATCAGATCAACGCTGGCGGTTTCAAACCCGGACTGTTCCGCCGTCGCCACCCGAAAAGACACATTATCCGGCCCCGCAGCATGCCTGAGCTGTTCCGCGCTCGCGTCCGTCGCCACAATCTGGTGGAAATGACCGCACAGGCCGCGCGCCGCCTGACCACTGCCGGTGGCACAGTCCCACGCCAGATCATGCCCGGCACACAGGCCGGACAGATACTGATAGACCGCCGGCGGATATGATGGCCGGAACCGGCTATACTCCCCGGACCGGGTCGAAAAATAATCTTTGAATTCTGCCATAAAACCCCTCAATGGAAAAATAGAACCGGATGAATTTCAGATAAATTTTGCTGGCGGCAATTTAGCTGGCAAAGCTTACGCGTTACCGGAATATGTTGACAGCATGGTAATGTCAATACCCAGTTTTGTCATCGCCCGTGACCATTTTAAATCCAGATCAGTGCGGAACAGCAATTCCTCATCCGCCTCGATATTAAGCCAGCTGTTGCGGTTGATTTCATTTTCCAGCTGGCCCCGGCCCCACCCGGTATAACCAAGGGCCACAATAAACCCCTGCGGGCCGCTGCCCCGGGCAATCGCCGCCAGAATATCAATTGTTGCGGTCAGGGCCACGGTTTCTGAAATGACCATCGTCGATTCCTGAACATAATCCGTGGTATGCAGAATGAAACCGCGGCCAGTTTCAACCGGGCCGCCGGCATGCACTATAATCTTTTCACTGGCATCCCCGCCGGCGACCGGACCGCCGGAGAGATATTCCGGATCATAGGTCACATCGAGCTGATCAAGCAGGCCGGAGAAACCGATATTGGCGGCGCTACTGTTAATCACCAGTCCCATCGCCCCGTCCTCACTGTGACTACAGATATAAATGACGCTGCGATCAAAGCGCGGGTCAGTCATGCCCGGCATGGCAAGCAGCAATTGGCCATTGAGAAAGGTTGCTTTAATCATAAAAATTTACGACCCGATAAATTAATGACATAATCAAGGAACCCTGACTATAAGCTTTTTGGGACAAAATTTACAGAAACAAATGAATGAATGGACAAGGCCGTGACCATTATCATCCCTATCGCAGCCGCCAAGGCGGGGACGCGTTAAAAAAGGGAGACCACCGGCCTCCCTTTGAAAGTTTATCTGAACGTTTATATGTTTCCGTCGGCAACCCTAGAAATTATAGACAACGTTAATACCGTAGTCCGGGGCAGGTTCGGAAAGCGGGCAATGGTGCCGAAAAAGTCCCGCAGATCATCAACATATTTTTTCTGATCGGTGAGATTACGGCCCCAAAGATAGATTTCCCAGCCATTATTATCAGAAATCAGGCCGATGCGGCCATTAATCATCGTCAACGGCTGAATATAATCGAACGGCACCGTGCCACCCAATCTAAGCGGCGCGGTGGTATTATTATTGGCCGTGGTGTAATAGCCACTGCGGGTGGTAAGGTCAAAGCGCACCAGCAACGTAGTGTCTATTGAAGTGATGTCATGATAATACTGGGCGCTGAACGACGCATTGAAAGTGGTCGCATTGGGCAAACGGTTGCCGGAAACATCCGCGCCCTTGGTGCCGCCATGAGGGAAACTGCTGAAAGTAGCATCAAGCAGGCCCAGAGAGCCATTGAAGGTCAGGTCTTCGGTCGCATGCCAGGTGGCCTCGGCCTCAATACCCTTGGTCCTGACTTTGGCGGCATTTGAAATCCGGATAGAGGTTCGGCCACCGCCAAGATCAACAAACTGATTGACCTGATAATTATTATAGTTGGCGACAAAGCCAGCCATATTCAATGACAAACGATTATCAAGGAAGCTGCCCTTGAAACCGATTTCATAACTTTTCACCGTCTCCTTGGCGAATTTAAGGCCACTATTGGCAGCAAGCTCATTGGCATTGATAAAGTCGAGATTAAAGCCACCGCTTTTATACCCGGATGAATATTTGACATAGACATTATCATCGTCATTAAGGGCATAAGTCAGACTGACTGCCGGGGCGAAATAAGTATCGCGCCGGGTGTTGGTCATCGGACTGGGGTTAAGCGGATCAGGACCGGTTGAGCCAATATTAAAGGCAAGACCATTCAGCTGTATGAACGGGCCAAGCTGAGCGGCGGCGGCCGGAGAATATAAATTAACCCCGGCGATTGAGGTCGACGTAATCGTGGTGCCAATCGGTTTGCCATCAACCCCCGGCAGACCGGCCAGAGACGCCGGAATGGTTAACGGTCGCCCGGAAGCCCGGCCATCCAGTGTCCAGCTGACATCCTTGTCCTCGATAGAATAGCGCAGACCAAAACCAATTTTAAGCCGGTCAGTAACCTGATAGGCTCCGTTAAGATAACCGGCATAGCTTTTGGTTTTTACATCGCCGTAATTGGTGGTTGCCGAGGCGCCGGGAGTGCCGAAATTCAAGGCCTGACGAATGCCTGACATCACCGCAGTCGGCGTCCCCGGTGGCAGCAAGACACCAAAATATCCTTTTAACAAATCCTTGCCAATAAACGCGTCACGCCTGGTCGTGGCCCGCTGGTTGTAGTAATACAGACCGGCCATATAGGTAAGTTTCTGGTCACTCGGCGAAATAAACTGCAATTCCTCGGTAAACTGCTTGTAGCGGTCGGCGAATCGGATTGTAACGATATCCAGCGGCGAATAATCGGTCTGGTTGGTATAATCCGCCTTGGTATCGCGGTAGGCGGTAATGGATTTCAGGGTAAAGCCGCCGCTTGTTTCATAGTTGATGTCGACATGACCGCCATAAACGTCACGTTTATCGGTCGGGTCCCGGTTAAAGGCCACCGTCCGGGATTGCGGCTTTTTATTCAAGGCGTAAAGCGCAAAAGAATCTGTTTCCGGCACCCCGACCAAGGTCAGGCTATTGCCGTTCAGTCCGTCAAAGGACGCGTTGATTTCAAGCTGGTCACTGACCAGAAACCGCAATTGAGCCCGATAGGATGTGGTCCCTACCCCCATCAGGTCATGGCCGGTGACGGTATTCCTGACATAGCCGTTGCGGTCGCGCCTTGAGACAGAAAATTTGGCAAACACCTTGTCAGAAAGCGGAATATTTATCCGGCCCTTGAAATCAGTAAAGCCCAGATTACCGACATCAGCCGAGATCCGGCCTGCCAGCTCGTCATTGGGTTTCTTGGTGGTTATGCTGATGGCTCCGGCCACCGTGTTCTTGCCAAACAAAGTACCCTGTGGTCCCCGCAGAACTTCAATGCGCTGAATATCCAGCAGTTCCTGATTGAGTGCCGGCGACTGCCCCATGTAAACCCCGTCGACATAGACCCCGACCCGGGCATCAAAACCAATGTTACGGCTTTGGGCACCGACCCCGCGAATAGTCACCGTCGAGCGGAAGTCATTGGATTGGCTGATTTGCAGATTAGGGATATATTCGGCAATGGATTTTAAATCACGAACCCCGGTCTGATGCAGTTGGACATCGGACAGAACGGACATGGAAATCGGCACATCCTTCAAACGTTCGGATCGTTTCTGCGCCGTGACGATAATATTTTCGATGGCGAAATCATTGCCCTCCATCGCCACTTCGGCTTTGGTTTTTCCTGTGGTTTTGCCTGTGGTTTGGCCTGCGGTCTTGTCTGTGGTTTGGGCCGCAGCCTTATCTGCCGCCTGAACCATGACGCTGGTTGCCGACATCGCCGTGGACAGGGCAATGATTGATGCAAACGTGGTATATTTTTTCATGTGTTTCTCCCAAAAAATTTTGTTATTCCACCGACCGGGGTTAACGGACAGCGTTCAACAGTTAAACCAACGTTTGAATTATTCATAATAATGAAAAATATTCAAGCATTTAATTCTGATTTGGATCATATGTAACAGCAGACGAAATTTTTACTGGACGAAAAATTACCTTATTCTCGGTGCCGGGGGCTTTTACCCCGCCCTGTTCGGCAAAACATCCGCCGGGATTTATGGCGAAAAGCGATGACTTAAAAGCCAGGGGAATTGACGATATTATCTGGATGGCGGTCAATCGCGCCCGGGCATCAAAAAGCGAGGCGTTTTGCCACTAACAGGTAAAGGAAGCCGATGAGCTTCCCTTATCTGCTGTTATCAGGCTCTAGAAATTATACACCGCCTTAATACCATAAGTCCGGGGCAGGTTCGGAAAGCGGGCAATGGTGCCGAAAAAGTCCCGCAGATCATCAACATATTTTTTCTGATCGGTGAGATTACGGCCCC
>JAADGA010000038.1:9126-14604 GCA_013152615.1 Alphaproteobacteria bacterium | reverse complement strand
GGCTCGCTCCCCCCCTTTTTTGTCTGGTGGTGGAACTATCGTGCTTTGCGCTACTTGAGTTCCCCCGCTCGCGCTACCGCCTGTATTTCTGTTCCGGGTGCTGAGGGAGGGGATGTTTAGGGCGGCAAAACCGTAATGCTTTAGCCAGCGCAGGTCGGCGGCGAAGAAATCGCGCAGGTCGGGAATGCCCCATTTGAGCATGGCAATCCGGTCCAGCCCCATGCCAAAGGCAAAGCCCTGATAGTCGTCAGGGTCGAGATTGACATTTTCCAGCACCCGCGGATTAACCATGCCGCAGCCCATAATCTCGAGCCAGTCATCGCCATCACCAATCAGAATCTCACCGTCTTTGAATGTGCAGCCAATATCGACCTCGGCGGAGGGTTCGGTAAAGGGGAAATAGCTCGGGCGAAAACGGATTTTAACATTATCCAGTTCAAAAAATTTGGTGCAGAATTCCTCGATGCACCATTTCAGGTGGCCCATATGAATGTCGCGGTCAATGACCAGCGCCTCGACCTGATGGAACATCGGGGTGTGGGTGGCGTCACTGTCACAGCGATAGGTCCGCCCCGGGACAATGATGCGGTAAGGCGGCGGCCCCGCCATCATGGTTCTGATCTGCACCGGCGAGGTATGGGTCCGCAGCAGCTTGCGGGTGCCATCCTTGTCCTCGGGAAAGTAAAACGTATCATGCATCTGGCGGGCAGGATGCTCGGGCGGGATATTGAGCGCGGTAAAATTATAGAAATCCTGCTCTGTTTCCGGGCCTTCGGCGACACTGAAACCAAGTTCGGTGAAGATTTCGGTGACCTCGTCCGTCACCTGGGTGATCGGGTGAATGCTGCCAGTATTTTCCGGGGCTGACGGCAGGGTGATGTCAATCCGTTCGGATCGCAGGCGCTGGTTCAGCTCCCGCGCCTCAAGCGTGGCCCTGTGATCGGCTATCGCCTGATTAATCCGGCCTTTCAGACCATTCAGCTTCGGACCGAATTCTTTCTTTTCCCCCGGGGTCATTTTGCCGAGTTCACGCATCAGCAGGCTGACCCGGCCTTTTTTACCGAGTTCCGCGATCCTGATATCTTCCAGTAGTGACAAGTCACCGCTGGCGGTAATTGCCGCGATGATTGCCGTTTCCAAATTCCGCAGGTCTTCCATATTTTCACCCGATATATAAAAAATGCCTTAAAAATAATAAAAGGAGCCTACCGCGCGTGCAGCAGGCCCCTTGACGATAAACTTCTGTAGTAGCGAGATCAGGGTGTCAGGCGTTAAGCGCCGTCCGGGCCTGATCGGCGATGGCCTTGAAGGCCTCCGGTTCGCGAACGGCCAGATCAGCCAGAACTTTACGGTCAAGTTCGATGCCTGCGATTTTCAGGCCGTTCATAAATCGTGAATAGGTCATATCATGGATTCGCGCCGCCGCATTGATTCGCTGAATCCACAAGGCCCGAAAGCTTCTTTTGCGTACCTTGCGGTCACGGTAGGCATATTGGCCAGCCTTTTCGACCGCCTGAATAGCAATCCGGATCGTGCTTTTGCGCCGACCGCGATAGCCTTTTGCCAGTTTGAGAACTTTTTTGTGACGAGCGTGGGACGTCACCCCTCTTTTTACATGTGCCATTTTCTACTCCTGAATCAATCGCCTGAATTAACCATAAGGCATAAATTTTTTGACGATCCGGGCATCCGGATCCGACATTATGGTGGTTCCGCGTTGATTGCGGATCTGCTTGTTGGTACGTTTGATCATGCCATGCTGTTTGCCAGCCTGACTCGAACGAACCTTTCCCGAAGCGGTGATTTTGAAGCGCTTTTTAGCACTGCTTTTGGTTTTCATCTTGGGCATTTGGCTTGTTCCTTCCGGTGAAATTTTTCGTTACAGTCTTCTGTACAGTCTTCCGTATAGCTTTCTGTATAGTTTTCTGTAGCAAGCGTCGCAGGTGATGAGGCATGCCCTTAGATTCAGCCATACCACCCGATGAAGTTGAGGTGTATACCCCGCTTCATTACCGAATGCAAGCGGTTTCAGCGGCTTTTCATCCGCTTTCAGCCGTCTGTTGAGGTAACGCTTTTTTTAAAGTTTGCCTTGTTATTGGCCGGATTGAAATCTAAGCTTCCCTCAGGAGGCTTTTGGCCGGTAATTCAGGATAATTTACATGATCTATAAGACAATTATCAAGCTCAGATGGCTTGTTGTCATGGCTTTTCTGGTAAGCTCCGTCGCGCTGAGCGCACCGGCGGCGGCAACCGGGAGCAATATTATCACCGTTCATCCGGCGCTGTGGATGGTGAAAAACAGTCACAACAAAACCGGCGGTAAAATTTATCTGCTCGGCTCTTTTCACCTGCTGCCCAAAAATTACCGCTGGTATAACGGTATCATCGCCCGGTCTTTCACGGCGTCGGATCAGGTGGTTCTGGAAACGGATATAACCCCGGGAAGCATGGCGGAAATTCAGCGGCTCATTGCTAAAAATGCCTTTTTCGGACCGAAGGATAGTCTGCAAAATCATCTGGATGGTGCCCATTACCGGAAATTACTCAACCGCGCCGCGCGCCTGTTAAAGATGAACAGTTCGGCGGTCAACCGGTCAAAACCGTGGTTTATCGCCCTCAGATTATCGATTGCCGCCATTATTTCAAGCGGGCTTGACCCTAGTTCCGGGGTGGATAAATATATCAAGGACCGCGCCCTGAAGGTGGGAAAACCGGTTTATGGCTTTGAAACCCCGCGTCAGCAGATGCTGGCGCTGATCAATCACCCGCTGGACGTTCAGGTCTCGATGTTGACCGATACCCTTGATAAGCTGGATAATTTTAAACGTTATATCGCCAGCTATCTCAAGGCATGGGCCTCGGGTGATCCGGCAACCATGGTCAAAACCATGGTCGATGATATGGCTAAAAACAAGGCGATGTATCAGGCGTTGCTGGTCAGGCGCAACAATAACTGGTTCCCGGCTATCGAGGGGTATCTCAACAGCCCGAAAATTACCTTTGTTGTGGTTGGGGCGGCGCATCTCGTCGGTCCCGATGGCCTGATCAAAATGCTCCGTGACAACGGCTACAAGATCGTAAAAATCCAGTAAATCCAGTAAATCCGGACAGTTTTAGCGCTGTTTTATCTTTGGGCTTTTCTGTTCGCTTGCTGCCGTCTGCATGGCCTTCTGCAGCTTTTCAAAGGCGCGGACCTCGATCTGGCGCACCCGTTCGCGGCTGATATGGTATATTTTGCTCAAGTCTTCCAATGTTGACGGGCTGTCTTTCAGCCGGCGCTCATTCAGGATATGCTGTTCGCGCTCATTCAGCCCTTTCATCGCCTCCGCCATCAGGGCACGACGGTTATTCAGTTCCTCATCATTGGCATAGGCGGTTTCCTGATCGACGGCATTGTCATCCTTGAGCCAATCCATCCATTCGCCTTCGGTATCGGCGCGCATCGGGGCATTGAGCGAGTGATCACTCCCGGCCATGCGCCGGTTCATCTGCACCACGTCATCTTCGCTGACATTAAGGCGGGTGGCAATTTCCGTAACCTGATCCGGGTGCAGGTCGCCTTCGTCAATCGCCTGAATCTGGCCTTTTATCCGCCGCAGGTTGAAGAATAATTTTTTCTGGGCGGCGGTGGTGCCGATCTTGACCAGCGACCATGAGCGCAGGATATATTCCTGAATCGAGGCCTTGATCCACCACATGGCATAGGTGGCGAGACGGAAACCCCGGTCGGGATCAAAGCGTTTTACCGCCTGCATCATGCCAACATTGCCTTCGGAAATCAATTCACCAACCGGCAGGCCATAGCCGCGGTAGCCCATGGCAATTTTGGCGACCAGCCGTAGATGAGAGGTTACCAGCCGGTGGGCGGCGTCACTGTCGCCATGTTCGGTCCATGCCTTGGCCAGCATGAACTCTTCCTCCGGCTTGAGCATCGGAAATTTGCGAATCTCCTGAAGATAACGGGTGAGGCTGCCCTCAGGGGTAATTGCCGGTGTTAATTGTCTGGCCATAATATTGTCTCCACCTTTCGGCTGATTATAGCATATCTGCTAATTTTTGCACCCCGAACCTTGGTTTATTCTACTTGTCTTCCAAGGCAGAAATAAGGCATTTCATGTCATTTGGGGGTTCGGTGTTAAATGTCAAGTGTTCGCCGGTGACGGGGTGGATAAATCCGATCAGGCAGGCGTGAAGCGCCTGACGGTTGAAATCGATAATGACCTGCTGGGCACGGTCGGTGAAATTCCGTGAGCGCAGACTGCCGCTGCGGCCATAAAAGGGATCACCGACCAGTGGATGGCGGATATGGTTCATATGAACCCGGACCTGATGGGTGCGTCCGGTTTCCAGCCGACATTCAACCAGACTGAAGCTTGGCGGTAACCCTTTGAGGGCATCGCCGCGGCCAAATATTTTCCGCTTTGGCTCCAGTCGGCGCATCACCCGATAATGGGTGGTGGCATCGCGGCCACGGCGGCTTTCGGCGGCGACGACCGCCATTTTCAGGCGATTGCGCGCATCACGGCCAATTCTGCCCTCAATAGTACCGCTGGCCGGATTGGGGACGCCCCAGACCACGGCCTGATAGGCGCGCTCCATACTGTGTCGGGCGAATTGACTGGCAAGCTTTTTATGGGCACGGTCGGTTTTGGCGGCGATCATCAGCCCGCTGGTGTCTTTGTCTATCCGGTGGACAATGCCCGGTCGTTTGACCCCGCCAATGCCCGACAGGCTGTCGCCGCAGTGATAGAGCAGGGCATTGACCAGTGTCCCATCCGGGTTGCCGGGGGCGGGATGAACCACCATACCGGCGGCTTTGTTGATGACAATCAGCTGATCATCCTCATAGACAACCTCGAGCGCAATATCCTGAGCCTCGGGCTCGGGTGCCTCGATTATTGGCAGGGTAAAAAAAATCCGGTCATGACATTTGACCCGGTATGACGGGTCGTCTATGGTCTTGCCGGCGGGGGAGGATTGGGCGTCGACCAGCCTGATGCCGCCGTCGGTGATCACTTGCTTCAGCCGGGTGCGGCTGATGTCAGCTATTGACTGGGCCAGAAACTTGTCAAGGCGCAGGCCCTGCTGCGGGTCCTCCACCGTTAACTCAAATGATTTAATATCGGGATGTTGTAACGTCATGACAAAAGAAATGCCAAAAAATTACGGGTTTCTCAAGTTTATAGTGATTTTTATGGGAATTTTAATTGTGCTGGGTCTGACTGTCGTGGTGTGGAAAGTGGTTAATCTGGCCCGGCACCGGACGGCCCGGCAGGCGCAACCGCTGGCAAAAATGCCAAATGAGCCTTTTAAGGCAGTGCTGGCGTTAAAACCGGGAGAGGCTATTCTGCAAATCTCGGCGGTGGCGAACGGCGTGTGGATCAGGGTCGGGAGCAATGGAAAAACCGACCGGGTGATTCTTGTCAGCAGAACCGGAAAAATTACGGGAATAATCAAGGTAAAACGGATTAATGAGGG
>JAADGA010000038.1:0-9038 GCA_013152615.1 Alphaproteobacteria bacterium | reverse complement strand
CTTGCTGGTCGGGACCGGTGAAAATATGGGTACCGATGTTATCCCGTCGCCCAACCGGTCCGACCAGCCACAGAAAAATTTTGAAATAGATCCGGCACTGATCATCCGCCACCACAAACGGACCCGGCGCGGTACGGCGCGGATCGTCGGCCATTATCACAGTCATCCGGACGGGCAGGCGCTGCCGTCAAGCCATGACCAGAACCATAATTATGATCCTGATCTGGTGTGGGTGATCGTTGAGGTAACGGCAGAGGGGGCGCAGGAGATGAAGGCATATTTCACCGACCGGTCATCCGGGCAGCTCACGGCTATTCCCCTGATTCAGCCCCTGAGTTAGCCGCTGAGTTAGTCGCTGGGTCAGCCCCTGAGTTAGCCCCCGAGTCAGCCCCTGAGTCAGCCATGACCGGCAGCGACAGCTTGATCAGTCCCTTCATTTTATCGGGGTCGATTGCCACCCCGCGCCTGAGGATGCTGATGCGGCCCGCGCGCGCCAGATGTTTGGCCTGTTGCTTGACCGCCAGCAGATATTTGCGCCAGGCATCTTTCGGGCTGTTTTCTTTTGCCCGGTCGTCGGCGATCGCGATGGCGACGTCACGTGGACTTACCGGAGCCCCGCGTTCGATAGCGGCCATGATATAGCCGATTATCGGGTCCTCTGTTTTTTCGGTATCTTCTCTATCCTGTGTCATAAGCCGCCTCTAGCATGAAAATACCGCCGGAGCCAGATAAAATCTTTAAATCCGGAATGATTTACCTATATAAGGATGAATAATAGATAAAACGGGGTCGTTGATGTCCTTAATTTATATGCTGTGGGGTGTTCTGATCGGAGTGTTGATGGCGGCCCCTCTCGGACCGGTAAATTTGATCTGTATCCGGCGCACTCTGGCCTATAGCAAGCGTAACGGCTTTGCGGTTGGTATGGGGGCGGCGGTGGCGGATACTATTTTTGGCGCCATTGCCGTTTTCGGCCTGTCATCGGCAATGGGGATGGTCGACCGGGTTGATGGCTGGTTTGGTATTGTCGGCGGGATGGTTCTGATTGCGGTCAGTATTAATCTGTGGACCCGGCATCCTCATCTGGCCGATGTCAGGGATACGGTCCGGGACCGGTTAAAGGGCGCGGTCGGCGCCTTTACCCTGACGATTATGAATCCGATGACCATATTGGGTTTCGTCTTTCTGTTCGGTGCGCTCGGACTTGGCGATGTCGGGCACGGCGCGGGCAATGAGCTGGTTCTGATTGGCGGCATATTTTTCGGCTCCAGCCTGTGGTGGTTTACCCTGACCCGCTGTGCCGGCTATATGAAGGGCCGTCTGCTCGACCATCATCTGTTGTTGATCAACCGGGTGTCGGCGCTGATTGTGGCGATCTTCGGGCTGTGGGCGCTGGGCAGAAACCTGATTTAATAATCCACCCTGCCATTGGCGATAAAGAATCCATTGCGGAAGCCGGGTTTTTTGTAACGGAACGGGGTGCCGTCCGGATTGGCAACCGTGCCGCCAGCGGCTCTCAGCACCGCGTGTCCGGCACCGGTATCCCATTCCATGGTCGGGCCGAAACGCGGATAAATATCGGCTTCTCCCGCCGCCACCAGACAGAATTTAAGTGAACTGCCGGTTGAGACAACATCGGTTATGCCGAGTTTTTCCAGAAAAGCATTGGTGTCGGCATCCCGGTGGGATTTGCTGGCAACGGCGGTGATGCCGCAGTCCGGGACCTCCCGGACCGAAATTACCTGTTCCGCACCGATAAAACGGCCATCGCGAATGGTCATCTGGACGGCGGTCTCCGGGTTTTTGGCGACAAACATGCGCTGGAGCGCCGGGGCATAGACAATGCCGAAGCTCGGCTCGCCATCCTCTATCAGCGCAATATTAACGGTAAAATCAGTGCCTTTTCTGATAAATTCCTTGGTGCCGTCCAGCGGGTCCACCAGCCAGAAGACATCCCCGACATCAGGAATGGTGCCGCCGCTGGCCTGTTCTTCGGCGACAACGGGAATATCCGGGGCAATTATGGCAAGGTCGCGGAGAATAATGCCTTCTGCGGCCTGATCCGCGACGGTTACCGGCGAGGCGTCGTCTTTATACATGACCTCAAAATCCCCGGCGAAGATTTCCATAATTTTTCGCCCGGCTTCAAGCGCAGTCTCATATAGTGTTTGTGAAAAAATCTGGTAATTGAGGGGTTGGCGGGGCATGATGTTTTCCGGGTGGTTATTTCAGGGTTGGGGTTATTATCGTTTTACAGTGGGGCCATTATATGATTAATCTGCCGCTTGTCATGAATTTATCATTTACGGGTTTATTATTTACGGGTTTATCATTTAACAGGAAAAGTTTTTATGGAAGATATGGAGTTTTCTGCCTTGTTATGCAGCCGTCTGTGTCATGATTTGATCAGTCCGGTCGGGGCCATCGCCAATGGATTGGAAATTCTGGATGATGAAAATGATGACCGGATGCGCGCCGAAGTAATGACTCTTCTGGCCAAAAGTGCCGAGATCACCGCGGCCAAACTCAAATTTTTCCGGTTGTCTTTCGGCGCTGCCGGCGGCTTTGGCGAAAAAATACCGCTCAGCGAGGCGGAGGCGGCGGTGCGCGGATTATATGCGGCCGGTAATATTGATCTGGTCTGGAAATCCGATGTCGGCATTATGGACAAGAATGCCCTGAAAGCGATGCTGAACATGGTGCTGGTGGCCGGGGAAAGCCTTGTTCGCGGCGGCAGGCTGTTGGTTGAGATCAGCACCGGACCGCTTACCATCGGGGTGACGGTTCATGGCGACAAGGTTATTTTTCAGGATTTGGTACGCACCGCGCTTTTGGGGGAAGACGGCGGCGACAGTACCGGCACAAAATCTGCACCGGCGCTGCTCGCGGCCAGAGTTGTGGGGAAAATTCACGGCGAAATCAAATATATCCGGCATAATGAACAGAGCTTTTCGCTTTATATGACCTGTCCTGAACTGTAAAACCGGAGAATTCATCTGGGCCTGAGCTTCCGGCAGCAGGCGACATAAATCTTTTTATAATAATTTTCCAATCATTTTACCGCTTTTTACAGCTTTTTAACCAATTTACCCGATGTTAAGAAACAGCAACATATTGTGGCTCATCTGGTTGAGCGGAAAAGGGTAAAATAATGGATGATTTGCTAAATGAGTTTCTGACCGAAACGGCGGAAAGTATAGATGAAGTCGATGTGGAACTGGTGATTTTGGAACAGGACCCGACCAACAAACCAATTCTGGATAATATTTTTCGTCTGGTTCATACCATTAAGGGAACTTGTGGTTTTCTCGGGCTGCCGCGGCTGGAGACGGTTGCTCATGCCGGGGAAAATGTACTGGGCAAATATCGTGACGGCGAGCTTACCGTAACCTCTGATTCGGTCACCCTCATTCTGGCGGCCCTTGACCGGATCAAGGAAATCCTGGCGGCCCTTGAGGCGACACAGCAGGAACCGGAGGGGGATGATGATGATATTATCAGCCAACTGAATATCGTTGCTGCGGGGGGTGAGGTCAAAGGTGCCGCCCCGGTTGAGGAAGAGGCGGTTATAGAAATGCCTGAAATCACCCAGCCGACAACGATATTGCCCGGTCAGGTTTCGCTTGAGGAACTGGAGGCTGCTTTTGCCGCCGCCCCCGGCCCGGATGACGAGCCGGAAGAGGAGAATGCCCGGCCGGAAGAGGAACAGCAGGACCTGCTGACCCGGATTGGCGGGGTAGAGGCAGTCAAGGTCATCATCCATTTATTTCATAACCGGCTGCTGGCCGATGTCAGCGTCAAGGGATTGATGGCGGGGGTGAATACCCGGGACAGCAAGGTAAAAATGGGTAGTTTCTTTGAGGCCTGCCTTGCCGGAAAGCCGGATAGCGGCCCAAGTGTCTCCGCGGCGTTCGAACCGTTTATTACCCATGGCATGACAGAAAAACACAGTGAAACCATCCACAGTTTGCTGCGCTCGGTATTGGAAGAGGTCGATCTTGCCCCGCTGGATGTTGATGATTTCCTGACAAGATATGATGATGTCGCGGTTGATATCCTCGAGCAGGCCCGCCGGAAAGAAAAGGATCACGCCAAAAAACCGGACAAAGCCCCGGCCGGGACCAAGTCATCCGAGAGAAGCATCGCCAATCAGAGTATCAGGGTGAATGTTCAGGTTCTCGAAGATCTGATGACGATGGTCAGTGAACTGGTGTTGACCAGAAATCAGCTGATGCAATTGTTACGCAACAGTAACGACAGCGAATTTACCATCCCGCTTCAACGGTTAAGCCAATGCACCACCGAATTGCAGGAGGGGGTTATGAAAACCCGGATGCAGCCAGTGGGCAATGCCTGGGCCAAATTGCCGCGGATTGTCCGTGACCTGCAACTGGAACTGAACAAAAAGATAGACCTTCAGATGTTGGGGGCCGATACCGAACTCGACCGTCAAGTTCTGGAAATGATCAAGGACCCGCTCACCCATATGGTGCGCAACTCTGCCGATCATGGCATTGAAATGCCGGCTGACCGGCTGGCGGCAGGCAAGAAGGAAACCGGGACCATTCGCCTGAACGCTTTCCATGAAGGCGGCCATATCATTATTGAAATCACCGATGACGGCGCCGGCCTGCCAGTTGAAAAACTGAAGGCCAAGGCACTGAAGAATGAACTGGCAACCCAGGAAGAGCTGGATGAGATGTCGGATAACCAGATTCAGCGGTTTATCTTCAACGCCGGTTTTTCCACCGCAGAAAAGGTCACGGCTGTTTCCGGACGCGGGGTCGGCATGGATGTCGTGCGCAGCAATATAGAAAAAATCGGCGGCACAGTTGATCTGAAATCCATTGAGGGTAAAGGCACCAGTTTCAGCATCAAGATACCGTTAACGCTGGCGATTGTTTCGGCGCTGATTGTCAAATGCCGCGAGGACCGTTTCGCCATCCCCCAGATCAGCGTTCTCGAGCTGGTCAGGGCGTCCAACGACTCCGAGCATAGTATCGAACATATCAATAACACTCCGGTGTTGCGAATCCGCGATCGTCTGCTGCCACTGGTGCGGCTTGACGAAATTCTCGGTATGGCTCCGCTGACCAAAGATGAAGAAGAAGATCAGGCCACAAAACAGGAAGATTATATTGTAATTGCCCAGGTGGGTACATTCACATTCGGGATTGTCGTTGATCAGGTGTTTGATACCGAGGAAATCGTGGTTAAACCGGTCGCCCCGATCCTGAGGGATTTACAGACCTTTGCCGGCAATACCATCCTTGGGGATGGCAAAGTGATCATGATTCTTGATCCCAATGGTATTGTCAGCCAGATCAGTGACAAGGTAACAGATTCCTCCGGTTTCGGGGCCGAGGATGAGGAGGTTAAACAGACCGGAGCTATCAATGAACGTGAAGCCATACTTCTGTTCAGTGCCGGGGAAAATGCCCATCGGGCGGTGCCATTATCACTGGTTGCCCGGCTTGAGGAAATTGAGGTTAAGGATATTGAGACCTCGGACGGCAAGCCGGTATATCAGTATCGCGGCCGGCTGATGCCGCTGGTTAACCTGGATGATTCACAGGAATTCAAAAAATCAGGCCGCCAGCCCATTCTGGTTTTCGCCGATGGTGACAAGACAATGGGCATTGCGGTCGACGAGATTATTGATATTCTCGAGGATGAAATTGATATTGAACTGTCTTCGAAAATTGACGGTCAGGTTGGCACCGCTGTCATTGACGGCCACGCAACCGAAATAATTGATGTCGCCTATTATATCGAGAAAGCCTTTGGCACCCTGGGGTCTTCAAGCACCTCCGGGCATTTCGCCAGAGATAATCAGGCTCATATCCTGCTTATTGATGACAGCAAATTCTTTCTGAACATGATAAGGCCGTTATTGTCTGCGGCGGGATATAAAATTACCGCGGTGGATAGTGCGGCCTCGGCGCTCGATCTGCGCGAACGGGGCAATGATTTTGATATTATTGTCAGTGATATTGAAATGCCGGATATGGACGGGTTCAGCTTTGCCGAAGAGGTCCGCGCCAGCGGAATTTGGCAAAAGACACCGATGATTGCCTTGTCTTCCCATGACACGCCAAAAGATTTTGCCCGGGGCCGCGAGGTCGGGTTTGATGATTATGTGGTTAAACTCGAACGTGATACCCTGATGACCACCATCGTTGATCAGATAAACCGAAAGCAGAGTGCGGCCTGACGATCAGCATTATAAATATTATCGGGGGTAATCTTGGAAAAGGTAAAAAGTTATGGAAAGTGAAACCAGAGATTTTGTCACCATCAGGCTGTCGGGCCAACTGTGCGGGATTCCGGTGCTGGAGGTGCATGACGTGTTGTCAGAGCAGGTGATTACCGCCGTGCCGCTGGCCCCGCCTGCGGTTGCCGGGGTGTTGAATCTGCGCGGGCGGATTGTGACGGCAATAAATCTGAGAAAACGACTGGGCCTCAGTGAGCCGGAAGAAAATAGCGAGAATATGAGCATTGTGGTCGAATATCAGGAAGAGCCCTATAGCCTGCTGATTGATTCGGTCGGTGATGTTATGTCATTTTCGGAAGAGTCCCTCGAACGTAATCCGGTTACCCTGGATGCCTGCTGGCAGGAGGTGTCGGGCGGCATTTTTCGTCTTGAAGGGGAACTGCTGGTCATTCTTGATGTGGAAAAACTGTTGAATTTTGACCGGAATCAGGCTACGGCTGCTTAAATCCAAGTGACATTCATACAAATATTATATGAACTGATATTCAGTCTGGAGATAAAATAATGAAATCCTGTCTTGTCGTTGATGATTCGAAGGTCATCAGGAAGGTGGCGCGACGTATTCTGGAAGAGCTTGACTTTGACATCCGTGAGGCTGTCGATGGTCAGGACGCGCTGGAGTCATGCCTGGAAATATTGCCGGATGTTGTGTTGCTGGACTGGAATATGCCGGTGATGAACGGACTGGATTTTCTGAAACTGCTGCGGGCTTCTGATGGCGGCGATAAACCGGTGGTGGTCTTTTGCACGACCGAAAATGATATGAGCCACATCAGTGCCGCCATATCCGCCGGGGCGGATGAATATATTATGAAACCGTTTGACCGTGAAATTATTGAGGCCAAATTCTCTCAGGTAGGATTAATTTAAGTGAATATACCTTCTATAAAAGGCGGCCCCGGTGCCGGTCAACAGGCAAGAAGCGGTCAATACCGGGTCATGGTTGTGGATGATTCTGCGGTGATCAGGGGCTTGATGTCCCGGTGGCTTGCCGAAGACCCCGCCATTCAAATTGTCGGCACGGCCGGTAATGGCAAAACCGCCGTGGCCAGCATGGCCAGATATGACCCTGAAATTATTATTCTTGATATTGAGATGCCGGTTATGGACGGCCTGACCGCATTACCTGAATTTTTCAAGATAAATCCAAAAGTCAAGGTTTTGATGGCGTCAACCCTGACCAAGCGTAATGCTGAAATCAGTATGCGGGCCTTGTCCATGGGGGCCTCTGATTATGTTTCCAAACCGGAAAGCAATCGTGAAATTGCCTCTTCGATGAGCTTTCAGGAAGAAATAATCAGCAAGGTTATCAATATCGTTGCCGCCAGCCGACTCCGGAATGGCGGCACTGTTTTCAGAGGCAAGACCACCCTTGTCAATGCGGCGCTGGCCCCGATTGAAAAGACCGGAAAAACGCTGGAAAAACGCCCGTTTTCACGGGGCCGGGCCTCAATATTGGCGATCGGCAGTTCCACCGGCGGGCCACAGGCGTTGCTCAACGTCCTTAAAGATCTGGGGTCGGTGGATATTCCGGTGGTTATTACCCAGCATATGCCGGCGACTTTCACCGCTATTCTGGCGAAACATTTGACCAACACCACCGATTTCGAGTGTAAGGAGGCCGAAGAGGGGGATATACTTGAAAATGGCAAGGTCTATCTGGCACCGGGGAATTATCATATGACTGTGGTGGCAAAATCCGGAAAAAATATTATTGCGCTGAATCAAAACTCACCGGAAAATTTCTGCCGCCCATCGGTTGAGCCAATGTTCAGGAGCCTGATTGAGGTCTATGGGTCCAGGGTATTTGCCGTCATGTTGACCGGCATGGGCCATGACGGGCTTGATGCCAGCCGGGCTCTGGTGGGGGCCGGGGGTAATTTAATCGCCCAGGATGAGGAAACCAGCATTGTCTGGGGCATGCCCGGGGCGGTCAGCGCGGCGGGCCTGTGTTGTGGCATATATCCCCTGAAAGAAATCGGCGCAAGAATTAAAGAGAAGCTGAGGGGAATGGCATAATGAGAAAAGAAGATTTCGAGCTGCTAAGCAAGATTCTGAAGGAAAGATCCGGGCTGGTTCTGTCAGAAAACAAGGTTTATCTTCTGGAAAGTCGCCTCACCCCGATCGCCCGTAAAAAAGGCATGGAGACACTGGATGATCTGATTAACGAGGTCAGATTGCGTCGCAAGGAAGAATTGCTGCGCGAGATTACCGATGCCATGACCACCAATGAATCGTTCTTTTTCCGTGATAATACCCCGTTTGATCTCTTTAAGGCGGATGTCTTGCCGGGACTGTTAAAATCCCGGGCCGGCGTCCGGCGGTTGCGGATCTGGTGCGCGGCGGCGTCGACCGGACAGGAGCCTTATTCGCTGGCGATGATTCTGAAAGAAATGGAGACCAGTCTTGCGGGCTGGCGGGTTGAAATTATTGGTACTGATCTGTCCCGGGATGTGCTGGACAAAGCCCGGGCCGGGATATATTCACAATTTGAGGTCCAGCGGGGGCTGCCAATCAAACTGTTGATGAAATATTTCACCCAGGCGGGGGAGATGTGGCAAATCTCGGAGAAAATCAGGAAAATGGTGACTTACCGGTCGTTTAACCTGTTGGACAGTTTTCGCTCCCTTGGAACATTTGACGTTATTTTTTGCCGGAATGTGCTGATTTATTTTCATCAGGATACCAAGAGCGAGGTGCTTGATCGCCTGCGCGGGCAATTGGCCGATGACGGAACCCTGTTCCTCGGCGCGGCAGAAACCGT
>JAADGA010000037.1 GCA_013152615.1 Alphaproteobacteria bacterium | reverse complement strand
CGCCAATCACCACCAGATGTTTCGGTACTTTACTAAGGCTTAATGCGCCGGTTGACGACACAACCTGTTTTTCATCAATATCAATACCCGGCAGGTTAGTGACTGTGGAGCCGGTGGCGATAATGATATTTTTTGCCGCCAGCAGCCGTTCGCCGCCGATCGTCAGATCAACCTTGACCGTACCTTCCGCCGGAATTGAGCCCCGGCCCTCGATATAGCTGACCTTGTTTTTCTTGAGCAGAAAGGCGACCCCGTCGGTCAATCCTTTAACGGTTTCTTCCTTTGAAGCCATAAGCTCGGCAATATCGATCGAGACTTTGCCGCATTTAATACCGAATTCAGCCGTACTCTGTCTGGCATTTTCATAAAGTTCGGACGCATGGAGCAACGCCTTTGACGGGATGCAGCCAATATTGAGGCAGGTACCGCCAAGCGCCCCGCGCATTTCAACACAGGCAACGCTCAACCCGAGCTGTGCCGCCCGGATCGCCGCCACATATCCCCCCGGCCCACCGCCGATAATTACCACATCAAAATTGTCAGACATTTTCTATCCTCGTTATAATCTTTATAAATCCAGCACCAGACGCTCGGGGTCTTCCAGACATTCCTTGACCCGCACCAGAAAGGTCACCGCGCCCTTGCCATCAACCACCCGGTGATCATAGCTGAGCGACAGATACATCATCGGCCTGATGACAACCTGATGATTTTCAACCATCGCCCGTTCCTTGATCGCATGCATACCGAGAATACCGGACTGGGGCGCATTCAGAATCGGGGACGATAACAGTGAGCCAAAAATACCGCCATTGGAAATGGTAAAGGTGCCGCCCTGCATCTCATCCATGCTGAGCTTGCTTGCCCGTGCGCGGCCACCAAGGCGAATGATCTCTTTTTCAATTTCGGAAAAGCTGCGGTCCTGACAATCGCGCACCACCGGCACCACCAATCCGGCCGGGGTACTGGCCGCAACCCCGATATGATAATAATTTTTATAGACAATGGCGTCGTCGCGGATTTCCGCATTAACCTCGGGAATGTCCATCAACCCCTGAACGCAGGCCTTGACGAAAAAGGACATAAAGCCGAGCTTGGACCCGTGTTTCTTCTCGAACATTTCCTTATAGCGGGACCGTAGCGCGATCACCGCCGACATATCAACCTCGTTATAGGTGGTCAGCATGGCGGCAGCATTCTGGGCATCTTTCAGCCGTTTGGCGATCGTCCGGCGCAACCGGGTCATCGGGACGATTTCTTCCCGGGGATGGGCTTCGGCGGCGGCGGTGACGACCGGTGCCGGGTCGGTGGCCGGGCCATGATCAAGAAAGGCCAGCACATCCGCCTTGGTGACAATGCCGTCTGGTCCTGTGCCGACGATCTTGCCAAGGTCCACCGCCTTGTCCGCGGCAACCCGGGCAGCCGAGGCCCGGACCCCGCCGACGGATGGTGTCGCGGCCTTTGCCGCCGGAACCGCGGCGTTTTCAGTCTTTGGTGCCGGGATTGCCGGGGCGGCGGTGCCGTGGGCGGTTTCGTCTATTATCGCAATCAGCGCACCGACATCAACTGTATCGCCCTCTTTAGCAATAATTTCGGCCAGCGCACCGCTTACGGTGGCATTGACCTCCAGCGCGACTTTATCTGTTTCCAGTTCGCAAATTGGTTCATCAACTGCAACCGCATCACCGACAGCTTTAAACCATTTGCCAACGGTCGCCTCGGTAACCGATTCGCCGAGTACCGGAACATGGATTTCGATGGCCATAGGCCCTACTCCTTTTATGCTTTATCTTTCAAGAGATTATTCAAGTGTCAACGCCCGATCTACTAGGTCTTGCTGTTGTTTAATATGACGGCTCATCTGCCCGGTTGCCGGTGAAGCCGCCGCCGGGCGACCGGCATATTTTGCTCTTTCCGGGGTGATTTTGCAGGCGGCGAGACTATTCTCAAGCCGGGGTTCAATAAATGACCACGCACCCATATTTTGCGGTTCTTCCTGACACCAGATAACCTGTTTAACCGCCTTGAAGCGGGATAATTCCCGGATTACCGCATCATGGGGATAGGGATAAAGCTGTTCCAGCCGTAAAATATAGCAGTCGGTCATCTCCCTTTTGTCGCGTTCGGCCAGAATATCGAAATAGACCTTGCCGGAGCATAGAATGACCCGTTTGATATCCTGATCCCGCTTCAGTTTAATGCTGAGTTCGGGGTTGGCCTGCGCCGTATCCCAGAACAGCCGGTGAAATTCGGTGCCCTCGCCCATATCGGCAAGGCTCGAGACCGCCATTTTATGCCTGAGCAGGGATTTCGGCGTCATCACCACCAGTGGTTTACGGAATTTGCGTTTCATCTGACGGCGCAGGATATGGAAATAGCTCGACGGGGTGGTGCAGTTGGCGACCTGAATATTATCCTCGGCACAGAGTTGAAGATAGCGTTCCAGCCGGGCGGAAGAATGTTCCGGCCCCTGGCCCTCATAACCATGAGGCAGTAAAATAACCAGACCGCTCATGCGCAGCCATTTGGCCTCACCGGAAGAAATAAA
Organism: Alphaproteobacteria bacterium; assembly: GCA_013152615.1. Lineage (GTDB taxonomy): Bacteria > Pseudomonadota > Alphaproteobacteria > Sphingomonadales > Emcibacteraceae > Paremcibacter. The sequence continues at coordinate 6,513 of JAADGA010000037.1, read as the reverse complement.
CTGGTCAAACACCATCTGGGCACCATTGGCGAAATCGCCAAACTGGGCCTCCCACAGCACCAGCGCGTCGGGCTCGGCCATGGTATAGCCATATTCAAAGCCCAGCACGCCGACTTCGGACAGCGCACTGTCAATCACTTCAAACGTAACGTGGGGGTCGGTGCCGTCGCTGACATTTCTCAGCGGGGTATAGCGTTCCTCGGTCTCCTGATCAATAAACACCGAATGACGCTGGGAAAAAGTGCCGCGCTGGCTATCCTGACCGCAAAGCCGCACCCGGTGGCCCTCACGAATGAGCGAGCCAAAGGCCAGAGCCTCGGCAGTCGCCCAGTCAATGCCAACCCTCTTGTCAAACATCGCCGCCTTGGCGTCCAGTATCCGCTTCAGGGTACGGTGGATATGAAAGCCGTCCGGAATATGGGTCAGAACCCGGCCAATATCCTGTAATTCATCAACATGAACGCCGGTACCGGCAGAACGGCGCAATTCTTCGGACACCCGCTCATAGCCGGACCAGCGCCCGGCAAACCAGTCGGCCTTGCCAACTTTATAGGTTTCCGCAGCCTTCATCTCGACATCAAGATAGCGGGTGACATCCTTTACCATCTGATCCGACTGTGCCTCGGTAACCAGACCTTCACGGATCAGCCGTTCGGCATAAAGTTTATGCGCGGTTTTATGGTTTTTAATTCGCCGGTACATCAATGGCTGGGTGAAGGACGGCTCATCGCCCTCATTATGACCAAAGCGGCGATAACAGAACATATCAACCACCACATCCGAGCGAAAGGTCTGGCGGAATTCGGTCGCGAGCTTCATCACATAGACCACCGCCTCCGGATCATCGCCGTTGACATGGAACACCGGCGCCTGAACCGCCTTGGCCATATCGGACGGATAGGGCGAGGAGCGTGAATAATGCGGCGACGTGGTAAAACCGATCTGATTATTGACAATCACATGAATGGTGCCGCCGGTCTGAAAACCCTTCAGGCCGCTGAGGGCAAAACATTCCGCCACCATGCCCTGCCCGGAGAAAGCGGCATCGCCATGCATCAGCAGGGTGAGGACACTGTTGCCGGTGGTGTCATGGCGCTGGGTCAGCTTGGCCCGGGCCTTGCCGAGCGCAATCGCGTCCACCGCCTCGAGATGGGACGGATTGGGGGTCAGGGACAGATGGACTTCATTGCCGTCAAATGAGCGGTCGGACGACGCCCCCAAATGATATTTGACATCGCCCGAGCCTTCAACATCATCGGGTTTGGCACTGCCACCCTGAAATTCATGAAAAATGGCGCGGATCGGTTTGCTCATCACATTGGCCAGCACATTAAGCCGCCCGCGGTGGGGCATCCCAATGACGATTTCCTCGACCCCGTTCTGACCGCCGGTCTTGATGATCGCCTCCAGCGCCGGAATAAGCGCTTCCGCGCCGTCAAGACCAAAGCGTTTGGTGCCGATATATTTCTTGGCCAGATACTGTTCAAAGCCCTCGGCCTCCGCCAGCTTCTGCAGAATGGCGCGCTTGCCCTGATCGGTAAACTGGATTTCCTTGTTGCGGCCTTCAATATGGGACTGAATCCATGCTTTTTCCTCGGGATGATTAATATGCATGAATTCGACGCCGACGCTGGCACAATAGGTCCGGTTCAGGATCACCAGCACTTCGCGCAGGGTCGCAACCTCAAGCCCGAGCACATGATCAAGAAAGATCGGGCGGTCCATGTCATCCGCGCCAAAGCCATATGTCGCCGGATCAAGTTCGGCCTGAAGCGGACGATCATCCAGTTCAAGCGGGTCTAATCTGGCATGAAGATGGCCCCGCACCCGGTAGGTACGGATCATCATCAGGCAACGGATACTGTCGAGGGTCGCGGCACGGATTTCATCTTCGGTCGCCGCGCCCTTTACTTTCGGGGCCGGGCCAAGATCGACATAGCCCGGATCAAGGGCAGAAAGATAATCATCCTCCGGCGTTTTGACCTTATGGTCCCAGTCAGGCCGTCCCCATGAGGCAACCGGCCGGTCAACCCCGGCATTCAACAATGCTTTGGCATCTTCTGCCAGCCCGTCAAAATAGCCTGACCACGAACTGTCTACTGAACCCGGATCTTTGGTATAGCGGGAAAACAGCTCCTCAACGAAGGCTCCGCTGGAGCCATTTATCACATTTTCCGTATCCATATATTCAGACTCTTTTCCATGATGATCAGGGGCAATAATTACATTGCCCCCTATCAATAGCGGATTAACCTTTCAAAATTCCTAACAAGGTGGTGCCGAGGGCCGCCGGGGATTCGGTCATCGTGATGCCGGCGCTCTGCATGGCTTCGATCTTGTCTTCGGCCCCGCCCTTGCCGCCAGAGACAATCGCCCCGGCATGGCCCATGGTGCGACCGGCGGGCGCGGTGCGTCCGGCAATAAAGCCAACCACCGGTTTCTTGATTTTGGAACTTTTGAGGAATTCTGCCGCATCTTCCTCGGCACTGCCGCCAATTTCGCCGATCATAACGATTGACTCGGTATCGTCATCCTTGAGGAAGGCTTCCAGTACGTCAATGAAATTGGTGCCATTGACCGGATCACCGCCAATGCCGACACAGGTGCTTTGACCCAGGCCGACGGCGGTGGTCTGACCAACCGCCTCATAGGTCAGGGTGCCGGAACGCGAGACAATACCGACATGGCCCGGATTATGAATATGACCGGGCATAATGCCGATCTTGCATTCACCGGGGGTAATCACGCCCGGACAGTTCGGGCCAACCAGTCGGGTGGCGGACCCGTCAAGCGCGCGCTTGACCTTGACCATATCCAGTACCGGAATGCCCTCGGTAATACAGACCACCAGCTCAATTTGAGCATCAATGGCTTCAAGGATGGCATCGGCGGCAAAGGGCGGGGGCACATAAATCACCGATGCCGTAGCCCCGGTTGTGGCGACGGCCTCTTCTACCGTATTGTAAACCGGCAGATCCAGATGGGTTCCGCCGCCCTTTCCCGGGGTCACCCCGCCGACCATTTTAGTGCCGTAGGCAATCGCCTGTTCGGAATGAAACGTGCCTTGAGCGCCGGTAAAGCCCTGACAGATTACTTTGGTTTCGGCATTAATAAAAATTGACATTACGCGGCCTCCTTCACGGCGTTAACCACTTTTTCTGCGGCATCTCCCATATCATCGGCGGAGATAATCGGCAGGCCGCTCTCTGCCAGAATTTTCTTGCCGAGGTCAACATTTGTGCCCTCAAGCCTGACCACCAGCGGTACTGACAGCGATACTTCCCGGGCCGCAGCAACCACGCCTTCGGCAATAACATCACAGCGCATGATGCCGCCGAAAATATTAACCAATATACCCTCGACATTGCTGTCGCTCAGGATAATCTTGAACGCTTCGGTGACCCGCTCCCGGGTTGCCCCGCCGCCAACATCAAGGAAATTGGCCGGAGATCCACCCTTCAGCTTGATAATATCCATCGTCGCCATCGCAAGGCCGGCACCATTGACCATGCAGCCAATGCTGCCGTCGAGTTTGATATAGCTCAGCTCATGCTTGGCCGCTTCAAGCTCCATCGGGTCTTCTTCATCCGGGTCGCGCAATTCAACAATATCGGGATGACGGAACAGACTGTTGCTGTCAAAACCCATTTTGGCATCCAGCACCACAATATCGCCGCTTTTCGTCACCACCAGCGGGTTAATTTCCAGCATTGAGGCATCCTTGGCCATGAAGGTGTCATAGAGGGTGGCAATGACCTTGGCCGCCTTGCCCGCTGTTTTGCCTTCCAGCCCGAGGCCAAAGGCGACCTTGCGACAATGAAAACCGGACAGGCCGGTCGCGGGGTCAATGGTGAGGGTGATAATTTTTTCCGGGGTCGATGCCGCCACTTCCTCAATATCCATACCGCCTTCCGATGACGCCATAATAGCGACCCGGCTGCTCTCGCGGTCAACCAGCAGGCTGACATAAAGCTCATTGGCGATATCACAGCCATCCTCAATATAGACGCGCTTGACTTCCTTGCCCTTGGGGCCGGTCTGATGGGTGACCAGGGTCATGCCGATCATTTCCCCGGCAATTTTTTTCACATCAGCAATTGATTTAACCACCTTGACACCACCGCCCTTGCCACGGCCACCGGCATGAATCTGTGCCTTGACGACCCAGGCGGGACCGCCGATATCCTTGGCGATTTGTTCGGCTTCCTGAGCGGTATAGGCGACCCCCCCCCGGGAAACCGGGGCGCCGAACGCCTTTAGCAGGCTTTTTGCCTGATATTCATGGATGTTCATGTGTTTCTAACCTTTATTCTTAGCATGTTAAATTAATATCAAAGGGAGGGTTCAATCGCCCGGACCGCATCAATCAATCCCCGAACCGCCGCTACTGAATAATCAAATCCGGCTTTTTCATCTTCATTCAGGTTGATTTCGACAATTCTTTCAACCCCGCCGGCACCAATCAATACCGGCGCACCAACATAAATATCGTCAACGCCATATTCACCGTTAAGCTGTACCGCGCACGGCATCAGCCGACGTTTGTCCTTCAGATAGGATTCTGCCATCGCAATCGCGGCGGTCGCCGGAGCATAATAAGCCGAACCGGTTTTAAGCAGGCCGACGATTTCCGCACCGCCGTCGCGGGTACGCTGAATAATTTCGTCGAGCTTTTCCTGGGTGATCCAGCCCATCTTCACCAGATCAGGCACCGGAATACCGGCAACGGTGGAATAACGCGGCAGCGGCACCATGGTATCGCCGTGACCACCAAGGACGAAAGCATTGACATCCTCAACCGAAACATTCATCTCCTCGGCCAGAAACAGCTTGAAGCGCGAGGAATCGAGAACCCCCGCCATACCAACGATCTTTTTGGCCGGCAGACCGGAAAATTGCTGCAGCGCCCACACCATGACATCAAGCGGGTTGGTGATACAAATAACAAAGGCATCCGGCGCATTGTCGCGGATGCCTTTGCCGACTGATTTCATCACTTTCAGGTTAATTCCCAGCAAATCATCCCGGCTCATCCCGGGCTTGCGCGGCACCCCGGCGGTGACAATGATAACATCCGCGCCCTTGATATCGGCATAGTCATTGGCCCCTGATATCGCGGCATCATAGCCCTCGACCGTTGACGACTGAGACAAGTCAAGCGCCTTGCCCTGGGGTAAACCCTCGGCAATATCGAAGATAACCACATCCCCAAGCTCTTTTAATCCGGCAAGATGCGCCAGAGTACCACCGATTTGACCGCCGCCAATCAATGCTATTTTTTTACGTGCCATGATGAATTAACTCCTGAATTGATGTTAAGAATTGACTTTTTATTTCTATCTATACCGGTGGGTATATCGTTCCTTGTGATGTAGCGCGATTTGGCCAGTGGCGCAACAATTTCTGTTATTTTTCCTTGTTCTACCCGGATACTTTTAGCCTTTTTAGCGCTTAAACCGCATGACCTTTGGCCAGATAATCCTGACTTTGCATTTCAATCAGCCGCGATACGGTGCGCTGAAATTCAAACTCCCCCTGACCCTCGGGGTAAAGTTTTTGTGGCGGCACCTCGGCACAACAGAGGAATTTAACATTATTTTCGTACAGCACATCAATCAGGGTGGCAAAGCGTTTGGCTTCGTTACGCATTTCCGGCCCAAGATGCGGAATCCCCACCATGATTACGGTATGATAACGCCAGGCGATTTCCAGATAACCCGCCGCCCCCAGTGCCGCCCCGCACAGCTTTTTAAAGGAAAAAACCGCCACCCCCCGGTCGGCCACCGGCACATGAATTATCCGCCCCCCTACCGGCAGGTCCTCCGGCCCGACCTGTGAGCGGTCCGCGACCTCATGATCAGTCAGCCGCCAGAAAGCCTCGGACAGGGCTTTGGTTGCCTCATCCCCCAGCGGATAATAGTAAACCTTGATCCCCTGCAACCGTTCCATCCGGTAATCGGTCGGCCCGTTCAGGCTCAGAACCTCAAGCTTGTGCTTGATCATATCAATTGAGGGCAGAAACAAACCCCGGTTCAATCCGCCAGGATAAAGATCATCCGGTGGCCGGTTTGATGTCACCACCATCACCACCCCGCGCGCAATCAGGTTGCGGAACAGCCGACCCAGAATCATGGCATCGGTCACATCATTCACATGAAATTCATCAAAACACAGCAGCAGGCTGCGCCCGGCAATTTTCCCGGCGAGCGGCGGGATCGGATCATCGCTGTCCGCGCCGTACAGCTTAACCCTTTGTGGCTTGTCCATATAGAGCCAGTCATGCATCGCCCGGTGAATTTCGAGCATAAAGGCATGAAAATGCACCCGGCGTTTTTTAATAACCGGGGCTGTATCAAAAAACAGATCCATCACCATCGACTTGCCGCGGCCAACATCGCCGTGAATATACAGACCCTTGGGGAAATCCGGTTTGTGACCCCGGCCCAGCAGGCGGCTGAGAAAATTTTCTTTTACCGCCATTCTGTCTTCATAGCCGATCAGGTCATCCTGAAG